>NZ_CAHJXA010000105.1 GCF_903644135.1 Sphingomonas bacterium
ACAGCAGCGGCCAGCCGAGCGGCGTCTCGATCAGCCAGCCCGCCAGCCGCTGCCACCAGCCGGCGACGCGAGCCGGCGAGCCCAGCCCCTCGTCGTTCGGTTCGCTCGCCAACGGCGGCGCTGCGCTCGGCCAGCGCCACGGCACCAGCCAGCGCTCGGTCGAGTTGAGATGCGCCAGCCGATGGCCGACATAGGCGATTGGATGGTGCAGGATCGCATCGGCGAGCGTTGCGTACAGCGCGCCGGCAGGAACGTGGCGCAGCCGGTCGACCGTGTCGTCGCAGCGGTCGGGCTCGCCGAGCGGATCCCAGAAGAACGGCCGGACACAATGTCTGGCGGCAAGCTCGGCTGCCTCGTTCGGCAGCATTCCGGTATGGGCGGCGTCGGGCGGCAGCCGCACCGCGATCCCCGCCAGGTCGTAGATCGCTTGCGTCCGTTCGACCCCCGACGGCCTGGCGGCGAACAGCCGGTGGTTGATCGGCGACAGCAGCGCGAGCACCACCACCACGCCAAGGCCGATCGCCGCCGTTCGCGCCACGCCGCCGCGGATAGCCGGGGTCAGCAGCACCGCCAGCGGCACCGCCGCGAACACCGCGTTGGAGCGGACCAGCACCGCATAGGCGATCAGCACCGCCACGCCGGCCACGGCCGGCCACGGCACCGGCCGTCCGCGCAATCGCCACCAGCCGATCAGCCCGGCCACGGCGAGCAGCGCGCCGATCATCTGCCCATCCTTGAGCACCACGCCCTGCCAGCCGAGGAATACCGGCCAAGCCCCGATCATCAGCACCGCCAGCCCGACCCGCCGTGCCGACGCCGCCGCGATCAGCCCGAGCCCGAGCCAATACAAGCCGAGCTGCAGCGCGAGCATCGGCGCAGCACCATGCGCGCCGAACACCGACCAGAGCCGCGCCATCGCCGGGGGATGCCAGTCCAGATACTCACCCGACAGCAGCTGCCCGTACTGGGCGACGCTGTCGTACATCACATAGCCGGGCCAGAAGAGCGCCAGCGAGCCAAGCAGCGCCGCCCCCGACAGCGCCGCCCGCCTGCGCATCAGATATGGATCGCCCGACCGTACGCGCCCAGCACGCTTTCGTGCATCATCTCGCTGAGCGTCGGATGCGCGAACACCGTCTCCATCAGCTCGGCCTCGGTCGTCTCCAGCTGGCGCGCGACGACATAGCCCTGGATCAGCTCGGTCACCTCCGCGCCGACCATGTGCGCGCCGAGCAGCTCGCCGGTCTTCGCATCGAACACCGTCTTCACGAACCCGTCCGCCTCGCCCAGCGCGATCGCCTTGCCGTTGCCGATGAAGGGGAACTTGCCGACCTTGACCTCGCGCCCGGTCTGCTTGGCCTTGGCCTCGGTCAGGCCGACCGATGCGACCTGCGGCCGGCTATAGGTGCAGCCGGGGATGTTCCAGGTCGTGAACGGATGCGGGTCGCCGCCGGCGATCTTCTCGATGCAGACGATGCCCTCATGGCTCGCCTTGTGCGCCAGCCACGGCGCGCCGGTGACGTCGCCGATCGCATAGACCCCCTCGACATTGGTGCGGCCATAGCCGTCGACCTTGATGTGGCCCCGCTCGGTCTCGACGCCCAGCGCCTCAAGCCCGATCTCCTCGGTGTTGGGGACGATCCCGATCGCGACGATGGTGTGGCTGAACTCCTCGGTGGTGACGGTGCCGTCGCCGCCTTTGATGGAGGCGGTGACGCCGTTCGCGCCGGTCTCAAGATTCTCCAGACCGGCGCCGGTGCGGATGGCGATGCCGTCCTTGGCCAAGCGCTTCTCCATGAACGCGCTGACCTCCTCGTCCTCGACCGGGAGGATGCGCGGCAGCATCTCCAGGATCGTCACCTCGGCGCCCATGTCGTGGTAGAAGCTAGCGAATTCGACCCCGATCGCGCCCGAGCCGATCACCAGCAGCTTGGTCGGCATCTCGGCGGGCACCATCGCGTGGCGATAGGTCCAGATGCGCTTGCCGTCCGCCTTGGCGAAGGGCAGATCGCGCGCCCGTGCGCCGGTGGCGATCAGGATGTGCTTGGCTTCAAGCTCGACCGTCTTGTCGCCCTGCTTGACCGACAGCTTGCCCCCATCTCTCCCGGCACCGGTCAGCGCGCCGACGCCCTCGACCACCTGCACCTTGTGCTTCTTCATCAGCCCCTTGACACCGGCGTTGAGCTGCCCGGCGACCTTGCGGCTGCGGTCAACGATAGCGGCGAGGTCGAAGCCGATATTGTCCGCCTTGAGGCCGTAGTCCGTGGCGTGGGTCAGATAGTGGTAGACCTCGCTGGTGCGCAGCAGCGCCTTGGTCGGGATGCACCCCCAGTTGAGGCAGATCCCCCCCAGCCGCTCGCGCTCGACGATCGCGACCTTGAGGCCGAGTTGCGACGCCCGGATCGCGGCGACATAGCCGCCGGGGCCGGAACCGAGGATGATGAGGTCGAAACTGTCAGCCAATGCTCGTGTCCTGATCTGAATGAATTGCGGCCGGCAACCCCGGCACCCGGCGCGGCAGCCGTTCCTCGTCGGTGGCGACGAAGATGAAGCGCGCCTGCGTCACCTTGCACATCTCCTCGACGTGGCGCGCGCGCCGCCATGCCTCGACCTCGACCGTCATCGAGGTGTTGCCGACCGCGATCAGCGTCGCGAACACCGACACCTCATCGCCGACCAGCACCGGCGCGTGGAACTTCATCGCGTCCACCGCGATCGTCACCGCCCGGCCGCCCGAATGGCGCGACGCGACCGAGCCGGCCGCGAGGTCCATCTGTCCCATCAGCCAGCCGCCGAAGATGTCGCCATAGGGGTTGGCGTCGCCCGGCATCGCGGTGACGCGGATCGTCGGCGATCCCCTGGGCAGGTCGGTCATCGCCAGGTCCTAGGCGATCATCGCCAGCGGGTTCTCGACCAGCCGCTTCAGCGCCTGCATCAGCTGCGCCCCGTCCGCGCCGTCGATCGCGCGGTGGTCGAAGCTGCCGGTCGCCGACATGATCGTCGCGACGCCCAGGCTGCCGTCGGGCATCACCCATGGCCGCTTCTCGCCCGCGCCCACCGCCAGGATCATCGCCTGGGGCGGGTTGATGACCGCGTCGAACTGCTTGATGCCGTACATGCCCATGTTGCTCAGCGATGCGGTGCCGCCCTGATACTGCTCGGGCTTCAGCTTGTTGTCGCGCGCGAGCGCCGCCAGCTCCTTCATCTCGGCCGAGATCGCCGAGGGCGACTTGGCGGCGGCGTCGACGATCACCGGCGTGATCAGCCCCGCCGGCGTCGACACCGCCACCGAGATGTCGGCGCGGCTGAAGCTGATTAGCTGGTCGGGGGTGAACATGACGTTGCAGCTCGGCACCTCGACCAGCGCCGCGGCCAGCGCCTTGATCATCAGGTCGTTGACCGACAGCTTGACGCCGCGCAACGCGAGGCTGGCATTCAGGTCGCCGCGCAACGCCAGCAGCGCGTCGAGCTGCACGTCCACGGTCAGGTAGATGTGCGGAACCTGCTGCTTCGATTCGGTCAGGCGGCGCGCTATCGTCTTGCGCACGTTGCTGAGCTTGGCCGCCTGGTGCGGGATGTCGGGAACTGCCGCCGGCTTGGGTGCAGGGGCTTGGCTGGCGGGAGCTTCAGCGGCGGCGGGTGCGGGCGCGGCCTGCGCCTGGACGGGTGGCTGGCCGGGCGCGGCCTCGGCCTTGGCACTCTCCAGATCGGCACGGACGATGCGGCCATTGGGACCCGATCCGGTCACCCCGGCCAGGTCGATACCCCGGCCGGCGGCAAGACGGCGGGCGAGCGGGCTGGCCTTGATCCGCTCGTCGGCCGCTGCCCGGGATGGCTGTGCCGCCGCCGGCTGCTCCGCCCGGGGGGCCTCGCCGGCATCGGCGGGGCGGCCGTGATCCTCGGCCTGCGTCTCGGTCCGCTCGACCGGCGCGCCTTCGTCGCCCTTGGTGTTGGGGTCGGTCGGGTCGGGGCGGCCACGAAACTCGGGATCCGCCGGCTGCGGCGTCGCCGCCTTGGCCGCGGGCGCATCGGCCGCGCCGGCGCTCTCGCCCTCCTCGGCGAGCAGCGCGATGTCGGCCCCGACCTTCACGCCGTCCGTGCCCTCCGCCACCAGGATCTTGGCGATCACGCCTTCGTCGACCGCCTCGAACTCCATGGTCGCCTTGTCGGTCTCGATCTCGGCCATGATGTCGCCCGACTTCACCGTGTCGCCCTCCTTGACCAGCCATTTGGCCAGCGTCCCCTCCTCCATCGTCGGGGACAGCGCGGGCATCTTGATCGCAATCGGCATCGGTAGCGGCTCCTGGAGAGCCCCGTCTCTCGCGCCAGCGTCCGGCGTGGTCAAGACGCTTGCGCGATCCGCGGCACCGCGGCACCTCTGCCGCGAAGGACGGGCGGGCCATGCGCATCTATCTGGTGGTGATCGACGACAGCCCCGAGGCGGAGATCGCGCTGCGCTTCGCCGCCCGGCGAGCGGTGAAGACCGGCGGCGGCGTCGAGATCCTGAGCCTGGTGCCACCGCAGGAGTTCATCGCGTTCGGCGGCCTGCAGGCGACGATCGAGGAGGAGGCGCACCTCCATGCCGAGGGGCTGGTCGCGGCGGCGGCGGGGACGCTGATCGCCGAATCGGCGCTGAAGCCGACAATCACCGTGCGCGAGGGCGACGGGCCGGCGGTCATCCGCGCGATCATCGCCGGCAATCCCGACATCGCCGCGCTGGTGCTGGGCGCGGCGGCGGCGGGTGCGCCGGGGCCGCTGGTCAGCCACTTCGCCGGCACCGACGCGGGATCGCTGCCGGTGCCGGTGATGATCGTACCGGGATCGCTGTCGACCGAGGCGATCGACCGGCTGAGCTAGGTGCCAATCAGCAGCCGCAGGCGGGGCGGCGGCGGACCCATTTGTGGCGCGGCGCGCGGTGGCGCGAGTAGGTGACGCTGTCCTCGACGATTTCGGTCGTGGTGGTGGTCACCACCGGCGCGGTCTGCACCGTCACCACCGTCGTGCTGCCGCCGTTATAGCCGCCAGCGGAACTGGTGGTGACGACCGTGCCGCCATCGGGCGAGTGCCACACGCCCGACGGTCCCGGCGGCGGCGGTGGGTAGCCGGCTCCGGCGGGATAGGCGGGCGCATAGGCGGGCGGTGGCGGCGGGTAGCCATAGCCTTGCCGCGGCGCGACCGGCACGCGATGGCTCGACGAGCGATCGACCGCATAGCCGGCGACGCCGCCGACCCCTGCGCCGATCAGCGTTCCTTCCAGCCGATGACCGCGGCCGGCGATGACGTTGCCGGCGACCGCGCCGACCGCGCCGCCGACCAGGGCACCGCCGACGCCGCTGTTGCGCCGCTCGGCATAGGCTGGCGGCGCATAGCTCGCACCGGCCGGATAGCCACCTTCGGGCGCATAGCCGGAGGTCACGGCATAAGGCGACGGGGCCGGATAGGCGGGCTGGGTCTGGTAGGTCGACTGGCCATAGGTCGGCTGGACGTAACCGGGCGCGGCATAATCCTGCGGCACCGGCGCATAATCGCGCTGCGACGAGGTATAGACCGTGTCATAGCCCTGTCCGCCGGTGTCGTAGCCGCCGCCACGATCCCAATCGACGCCGTTGACGCAGTCGTACACGCGGCCATTGCCGTCGATCAGCACCGCATCGTCATAATAGCGCGTCCAGCCATAGCCGGCGGGCGGCTGGCCCAGGCCGTAGCTCGACCAGTCGCCGATCGCGAAGTTCGACGCCACCCAGTAGCTCGGCAGGTTCCAGCCGCGCACCGGCCGGCGATAGGCGTTCCAGCCACCGGGCGCGTTGACCCCGCCCCACCAGTGACCATCGACCCGGCTGCCCCAGCGCGACGGCACCGGCGGGTGGGCATAGCCCATGCCCCGGCCCATCGTCCCCTGGCCGACACCCGGCCCTGGCATGACCATCCGCTGGGCGCTCGTGCCCTCGGCGGCAAGCAGCGCCAAGGCCGAAGCGGCGATCAAGTGAAGGCGCATCGAGGTAATCTCCCTGTCGTCAAGCGCCAACGCGCCACATCTTAACGCGTTGCTTACCATCGCCGCAGGGGAGTCGCCAGCGCGGGCGCTGTCCCGTTATGGATCAGGCCGATCGGCCGAGCCGCATCGCCAGCAAGGCGGCGATGACCTCGACGCCGGCGGCATCCTCGCCGTCGAACCGCGCCGGCACCGGGCTGTCGAGATCGAGCACGCCCCACACCGCGCCATCACGCGTGATCGGCACGACCAGCTCCGATCGGCTCGCCGCATCACAGGCGATGTGGCCGGGAAAGGCGTGAACGTCGGCGACCAGCTGCGTCGCTCCGCTCGCCACCGCAGCCCCGCACACCCCCGCCCCGACGGCGATGCGAATACAGGCCGGCTTGCCCTGGAACGGCCCCAGCACCAGCTCGCCCGCCACCATGCGATAGAAGCCGGCCCAGTTGAGGTCGGGCAAATATTGCCACAGGAGCGCGCTCGCGTTGGCGCAGTTCGCCACCCAGTCGGGCTCGCCGGCGGTCAGCGCGTCGAGCGCGGCCAGGAGGTCGCGGTACAGCTCCGCCTTGCTGCCTTCAGCGACATCGAACCGGTACATGCTCACTCCACCTCGACGCGGCCGCGGCCGGCCTTGACCACCGCCCGGCCCTTCTTGGCGTCGACCCGCTTGGCCTTGGCGGTGCGCGACGGCTTGGTCTTGACGCGGCGCGCGTCGCGCTCCTCGGCGGCGGCGAGCAACGCGGCCACCCGCTCGCGCGCATCGGCGCGGTTCGCCTCCTGCGTGCGATAGCGGCGCGCGGTCACCACCAGCGTGCCGGCCGCGGTCAGGCGGCTGCCCGCCAGCGTCCGCAGCCGCGCAAAGGTCTCGGGGTGCAGCCCCAGCCGATATACGTCGACCCGCAACTGACAGGCGGTCGCGACCTTGTTGACGTTCTGCCCGCCCGGCCCGGTGGCAGCCAGGAAGCGCTCCTCGATCGCCGTCTCCGGCAGCGCGATCACGTCGTTGGTTCCTGGACGAACCCCATATCGCCGAAGCGCGGCGGCAGCGGTGCCTGCGCCTCGATCGTCGCCTTGCCCTCCCGCGGCAGCGACAGCGAGGCTGCGTGCAGCATCATCCCTGCCCGGTCGGCGCGGCCATAGACGGGATCGCCGACCACGGCGATGCCGAGCCCGGTGGCGGCATGGACACGAATCTGATGTGTGCGGCCGGTGGCGGGGCGGAACTCGACCAGCGACCGGCCATCGCGCACGGCGAGCAACCGCCAGGCGGTGCGCGACGCCTTGCCGTCGGGATCGCCGACCATCCGCCAGCCCTCCTCGGCGGTGCTGACCTTTAGCAGCGGCAGGTTGATTTCCCCCGCCTCGCCCTCCACCAACCCGTCGAGCACCGCGAGGTAGCGCTTGCCGACCTGCCCCGCTTCGAAAGCGCGCTGGAAACGGCCATGCGCCTTGGGGTTGCGCGATAGCAGCAGGCAGCCGCTGGTGTCGCGGTCGAGCCGGTGCACCGCCTGCGGCCAGCGCTGGAACCCGAGGCGCAGCGACTCAAGATGGTTCTCCAGGCTGAGCGAGCCGTCGCGCGGGCGATCGACCGGCAGCCCGGCCGGCTTGTCGATGACCAGGGCCTCGCCGTCGAGGAACAACACACGCTCGCCATCCATGCCTCGGCCTTGCCACCCTCGCCCGCGTCATGCCAGTGCGCAGCCGTGCAGATGCTTGTTTCTCTGGCGCTGACAGCCACGGCAGCGCAGGCGGCGGCGCCCGGTCCAGCGGCCGATGGGGAGCGCCGGCTCGGCCACCTGCCCTATGCCGATGTCGGTGTTGCCGCATTGGTGTCCGCTCCGGCCGGGTTTGCGGTCGGCCAACCCTGCCAGGTGCAGCCGGCGGTGGCGGCGGCGCTTGGCGAGCTGATGGCGGCGCAGGCGGCGAGCGGCGTGGCGGGGACGGTGCGCGGCGTCTCCTGCTACCGCTCGGTCGCGCATCAGCGCTCGGTTTTCTGCCACGGCCGCAGCTGCGTCGAAACCGAGGGCCGCGCGCACATGGTCGCGCCGCCCGGCTATAGCGAGCACGAGACCGGCTATGCCGTCGATTTCGCCGCGCGACCGTCGCTTGGATGCGCTGATACCCGCGACTGCATCGCCGCGACGCCGGTCGGCCAGTGGCTGCTCGCCAACGCGCCGCGCTTCGGCTTCGAGCTGAGCTTCCCTGCTGGCAATGCCCAGGGTGTCGGCTGGGAACCGTGGCATTGGCGCTGGGTCGGCGTCGATGGCGAGGACTCGGCCGCCCGCGCGGCGCCATACATCAATGCACAGCCCGCGGCCGCCGTCGTAAATAGAGACAAATTCATCGAGACGGCCTTGGATCTGATCTTTAGTCCATTGCGC
>NZ_CAHJXA010000106.1 GCF_903644135.1 Sphingomonas bacterium
ACGGTGGTCGCCGATGAGGGGCCGGAGCCGACGATGCCGAACGCGTTGGTGCCCGATACCGTCACGACCAGGCCGGTGCCGGCTAGCGTAGCGCCATCCTCGACGCGGATGCCGGTCGACCCTGCGGTGTCGACGTCGATCGTCGACGCGCCGGTGATCCGCGACCCTGCGCCGAGCGAGTAATAGCCGACCTGCCGCGTGCCCTGGAAGTCGACGCTGCCGCCCGCGCCGACGGTGATGAGGCCGCCGTTGCGGACATGGGCGCCGATCGCGCCGCCGCCGCGCAGGATGATCGCGCCGTCCTGCTCCGCCGTCGAGGAAGCATTGCCGACGAAGACGCCATAGTCGCGCAGGCCGTCGCTCGATATGCCGCCATCGACGACGATCGTGCCGGCGTTGACCGCGAAGGCGGAGCCGTTGGCGACGTTGTTCTCGACCAGCAGGCCGACGCTGTTCACGCCGCCGACAGTGATGACGCCGCTCGCCGCATTGGTCGCCTCGACCGCGCCGGCGACGCTGCTGCCACGGACGGCGATGCCGACGTCGCGCGCGCTCGGCCCGGTGGTGGCGGAGGGGTCGATGGTGATCCGGCCGGTGTTGAGCGCGGTGTTGCCGTCGCCGCCGACCAGCATCCCGGTGGCGTTCTGCGCCAGCGAGCCGATGCGGATCAGGCCGTTGTTGACCAAGGTGCCGCCGCCCGACAGCGAGGTCATGCCGGCGGCGTAGTTGACCGACACGACATCGGCAACGCCTGCCAGGTCGCCGGTGTTGCCCGCGAAGGTGGTGCCGACGCGGATCGTGCCGGTCGCTTCGTTGGTGGCGGTGCCGCCGTTGAACGCGACCAGCCCCGCCGCACCGCCGAACATCCCCTGCGTGTTGGCGACCGCGCTGCCCGCACCGCCGATCAGGATGGTACCGGCGTTCGAGGCGGTCGCGCCGGTGCTGACCGCGATGCCGGTATTGGCCTTGCCATAGGTCGGGTCCTCGTCATGGCCGGCGATGTCGCGGTTGGCGACGTTGACGATGCCCCGATTGACGACGCTGGCGTTGTCGGTCGCGCGGATCGCGATATTGCCGGTGGCATAGCCTTGAAAGTCGTTGTTGCCGGTCGGCGCCGGCGTGCCGCTCGACCGGTCGAGCGTCTCGTAACCGATGCCGATCACGCCACCGGCGCTGTTGGTCAGGCTGCTGCCCGCATCCTTGACGCGGATGCCGACGCCGCCCTCGGCCTGCGCGATCGAGCCGTTGTTGGTGATGCTCGACCCGTTCTGCGCCAGGATCAGCGTCGACAGACCGTCATTATTGCCATCCGCGCCGACGACGCCGACCAGCTGCGATCCGGCGGTCGTCGTCAGCGTTGAGCGGTCGAGCTTGATGAACAGCCGCTCGCTGATCGTCGGCGGCGCGGTGTAGGTGGGGATGACCGGTGTGCTGACCGTCACCTGCTGATAGTTGAGGACGGCCGCCGCCTGGATGTTGCTTTCATATTGAGTCGGAGTGATCGTGCCGGCGTTGAGCTGCGCGATCTGGCCGGTGTTGTAGCGCTTCAGGCTGGCGAGGTCGGTGACCGCGTCGTTGCCGTTGAAGGCGATGCCCGAATAGGTGGTGACCGGAACTGCGACGGCCTTGCGGTCGGGCTGCGACAGCCCGTTCTGGTCGGCACCATCCATCGTCGCGGTGTGCGAATCATAGATGATCGTGCTGCCGCCGGTGACGCTGTAGAGCGTCGAGCCGCTGTCCGCGGTCGGGATCGCGAAATTGGCGCGGTCGTAGATGCTCTTGGCCTTGTCGCCGGTCGCGATCGTGACGGTCGAGTTGTCAATATTGGCCAGCCGCAGGTCGCCATAGACGGGCGCGTTGGTGTCGACATAGGTCGTCGTGCGCGTATCGGTGCTCGCCACCGTCGCCAGCCGGTCGTTGTCGTAGACCAATGTCGCGATGCGGGTACCCTGGATCTGGTCGGGATAGGTGGTCGCCGTCGTCTTCTGCTGGCTGCCCAGCGCGACGGCAGAGCGGCCGGCGACCGTGTCGTAGCCGGCGATCACCTGGCCATCCTGGTTGCGCGTCGCGATCGAGTCGCTGTCGAACACGAACCGACGAGCGCTGGTACCGAGTAGATTGTAGTCACCGGTGATCGTGCTGGTCGCGTTGGACACGCCGATGATGTCGCCACGCGTCGCCTGCGACCCGCCGCCATTGTCGGCGGCCGGCGAATAGCTTTGTTGCAGCGATTGCGCCTGGAGGGCGGGACCGGCGATGGCGATCGCTGCGAGCGAGGCAGTTCCAGCCAACAGGCGACGAGTAACGGCGGGGTGACGATAGCTCACGAACGGGACCTTTCCGGGACTGCACCAATCTTCTGATGGTTCAGACCCGCGGGTCGACGGTTCACCAAGACGGGGTTTGATGAATGCGCTGTAGTGGAAACGGCAATCGGAGCTTAGACATAGGTTGCTATTTATTACCGCAGGTCTCCAACCCGAGGCGCGTTTATCATTTGATGATTTCGACAACTCCAATGTCGGATGACGTCGCATCAATACACTTGTGCGATGACAAGCGACGTGACGGTCATCTTTTGATGCTGCGTAAACAAATCTGCCCGGCACTTTGTCTGCGCGGGAGAGGCCGCCAACGCCCTGCCGACGCCTTCCCCCCAGTCGGCAGGGCGTCCTGGCTCTCAGGGTGATCCACGGGAGTCGGCGGCGGCAGCTTCGCCCCGAGCAGCGTCATCACATCCTTTGATGAGCGCGCCCGAGCGGCCGCCGGTACAACCGACCCAAGCCAGAGAGGACGCGACGATGCCGTTCAAGCCGATACGCAAGGCGATCTTCCCCGTGGCGGGGCTCGGTACGCGGTTCCTGCCGGCGACCAAGGCGATGCCCAAGGAGATGCTGACGGTCGTCGACAAGCCGCTGATCCAATATGCGGTCGAGGAGGCGCTGGAGGCGGGGATCGAGCAGATCATCTTCGTCACCGGCCGCGGCAAGGCGGCGCTGGAGGATCATTTCGACGTCTCCTATGAACTGGAGGATACGCTGCGGCGGCGCGGCAAGTCGCTCGCCTCAATCGAGCTGATCCGGATGCCGCCGGGCAGCCCGGTCTATATCCGCCAGCAGGAGCCGCTGGGCCTCGGCCATGCGGTGTGGTGCGCGCGCGAGGTGGTCGGCGACGAGCCGTTCGCGGTGCTGCTGCCCGACGAGCTGATGGTCGGCACCCCCGGTTTCATGGCGCAGATGGTTGCCGCCTATGCCCGCGTCGGCGGCAATCTCGTCGGGGCCCTCGCGGTGGCCGATCGCGAGACCGACAAATACGGGATCATCTCGCCGGGCCGGCGCGAAGGAACGCTGACCGAGGTCAGGGCGCTGATCGAGAAGCCGGCGCGCGGCACCGCGCCGTCCAACCTGATGATCCCCGGCCGCTACATCCTGCAGCCCGAGGTGATGCAGCTTCTTGGGCGGCAGGAGAAGGGCGCGGGTGGGGAGGTGCAGCTGACCGATGCGATGGCGCAGCTGATCGGCCAACAGCCGTTCCATGGCGTGACCTTCGACGGCCACCGCCATGATTGCGGGGACAAGGCCGGGTGGGTCCAGGCCAATCTCGCGCTGGCGTTGGCGCGGGAGGATATCGGCGCGGCGGTGCGGGCGTTCGCGGCGGACCTGATCGGGGCGGACGCTCGCGAGGATCAGATCGCGCGCGCCGCCTGAACGGTTCGGGCGCGCGGCGACGGTCGCTGCTGAGCGATCGCCAGCGTGGAATCGAGCACCGCCGCCAGCGCCTGCGCCGGCGCACCGCGCACCATCGAGACGTGATCACCCGGGGTGTGCTCGACCGCCAACCGGCCATCGACGACCGCTCCCCAGCCGGCATCGCCGGCGCTGCCGACCGGCCGGATCAGCAACACGTCGCCGTCATACGCCGGAGCGCGATAGCTGCCGGTCGCCACCTCCACGCGCTGGCTGAAGCTGGCGGGCTCGTCGGAAGCGGTCCTCCAGATCGGCCGCAATGGCCCGAACCACGTCGCCACCCGGCCGCGCAGGCCAAGCCGCTGCCGCCGCCACCCCGGCCGCTCGGCGTCGAGCAGGACCAGCAGGCCGACGGTCTTGCCCTCGTCCACCAGCTGCTGCGCCAGCTCGAAGGCGACGATCCCCCACCGGCACCAGCCGCCCAGGTAATAGGGCCCGGCCGGCTGCACGGCGAGCAGCCGCGCCTTCAGCCGCGCGGCGATCGCGGGGATCGACAGGTCGCCGGCACCCAGCGCTTCCTCGTCAACGGCGTCGGTGTTGAGCGCGAATGCGGGCTGGTCGGGCGACAGACCGCGCATGATCGTACGCATCAGCGGCCCCGCGTCGAGCCAGTGGAGCGGCGGTCGCTCTCCCGCGGTGTTGAGCAGCATGGTCGCGCCGACGGCGACATCGTCGCCCAGGTCGATCCGCGCCGCCATCGCCGCCAATGTCGAATGCTGCATCAGCTCGATCAGCGCCAGCCGGACGCCGAATTCGGCCTCGATCCGCCGGGTCAGCCGCACCGTCATCAGCGAATAGCCGCCGAGATCGAAGAAATCATCGTCATCGGCGATGATCGCCGGTCCCAGCAGATCGCTCCAGATCCCGGCCAGCCGCGCGCGTGTGCCGATCTCGGACGGCTTGGTCGGCCATGGCAGCAACGCGGTCGCAACCGGGTCGGGCAGCGCCGCGCGGTCGACCTTGCCGTTGGGGGTGAGCGGCATCGCCGCGACGATGACGATGCGGTCGGGCACCATATAGGGGGTGAGGCGGGTGGCGAGGAACGCCTTCAAATCGCGAACGCCGGGCGACGCACCGGCGCGGGGCACGAGGTAGCCGACCAGGACGGGCTCGCCCGACGGATCGGTCCATGGCTTGACCGCGCACCAGGCAACGTTCGGATGGAGCGCCAGCGCCGCCTCGACATCGCCCAGCTCGATGCGGAAGCCGCGGATTTTGACCTGGTCGTCGAGCCGCCCGAGGCAGTGAAGCGTGCCGTCCTCGTCCGCACGGCCGAGATCGCCGGTGCGATAGGCGCGGCCGCCGCCCGGCAGCATGACGAAGCGCTCGGCGGTCAGGTCGGGTCGGTTGCGATAACCTCGCGCGACGCCGCCGCCGCCGATCACGATCTCGCCGACCTCGCCCGGCGGCAGGAACGATAGGTCGGTGCCGGCGATGTGGACCACCGCGCCCCGCTGGGCCCGGCCGATCGGCACCGGGTCGTCGCCGGCGACCACTCGCCCCGATGTCGCCCAGACGGTGGCCTCGGTCGGGCCGTACATGTTCCACAGCTCGGCGCACCGCGGCAGCAGCTGGTGGGCCAGTGCCCGCGTCACCGCCTCGCCGCCAGCAAGGATGCGCAGCCCCGGCAGCCCGCGCCATCCTGCCTCGATCAGCGCGCGCCAGGTCGACGGGGTGCCCTGCGCGACATCGGGACGATATTCGTCGAACGCCGCCGCCAGCCGGACGGGATCGGCGGCGACGTCCAGCTCGACCAGCGCCAGGGAGCCGCCCGCGAAGAACGGCAGGAACATGTCGGGCACCGACAGGTCGAAGCTGATGCGGGTGAAGCCAAGCAATCGCTCGCCCGCCGCGAAGCCCGGGCTGAGCGCCATCGTCGCCATCAGCGCGACGAGCGAGCCATGCTTGACCTCGACGCCCTTGGGCCGGCCGGTCGAGCCGGAGGTGAAGATGACATAGGCGAGCGTGTCGGGGCGCAGCGTGAACACCGGCGCGGGCGGTGCCGACACCTCGTCCTCGGCGATCAGGACGGGAGTGTCGACGCCTGCCACGACATCGGCGTAGCGGCGGCTTGCGACGATCAGGGCTGGTCGGGCATCATCCAGCATCGGCGCGAGGCGTGCGGGCGGAAGCGTCGGGTCGATCGGCCAATAGGCGGCACCGACCGTCAGGATCGCGAGCAGCCATGCCGGCAGGTCGACATCGCGCGCCAGGCAGACGCCGACCAGCCGCTCGCCATCGACCAGCCGATTGGCCAGCCGGGCGGCGAACAGGTCGACACGCTCGGCCAGCTCGGCATAGCTGCGCTGCTGCCCTTGCGCCTCCACGGCCAGTGCGTCGGAACGCTCGCGGACATGCCGCGCAAAGAGGTCGGGAATCGATGCCCATGCGGTGCCGCCGGGCGATGTCGTGTTATCGTCCTGCGTCATCGGCACCCCGGTCGCCGGCTGATGGATGGTCCCCTACCGAGGTGCCAATGCGGCTTGTGGCCTCGATCGGAGGTTTGGCCGGCCGCCGATACGTCTAATGATGTGACCGCGGGTAGGGCGCTTGGGTAAATCGCGGCAATGTCGACGCCTTCGCGATCAGGCGCCGGCCGAGCACCGCGCCTGTTCCTCAACGGCAAGTTCTACGCGGGCGCGACCAACGGGGTGCACCGTGTCGCCGACCGGCTGTTGCGAGAGCTCGATCGGCTGGCGGTCGCGGGCGCGGAGCCCGCCGGCTGGGACATGCGGCTGCTGCTGCCGGTGCGGGCCAACTGGGCACCGGACTTCGCGGCGATCGTGCCGGTGCCGCAGCGCGGCGGGCATACGCAGCGCTGGGAGCAGGCCGTGCTGCCGTTCGCCGCTCGCAGCGGCGTCCTCGCCAGCTTCGCCAATCTCGCCCCCTCGCTTCATGCCCGCAAGCTGACGATGGTCCATGACGCGCAGTTCCGGTTGTCGCCCGACAGCTACCCGGCGAAGCTGCGCTGGGGCTATCGCGCCCTGGTACCGCGCGGCGCGCGGTCGAGTCGCATCGTCGTCACCGTGTCCGATTACGCCCGCGACAGCCTGGCGACCTTCGGCATCGCCGATGCGGCGACGACGCGCGTCATCCATAACGGTGCCGACCACATCCTGGAGATGCCGGCCGACGACGGCGTGCTCGGCCGGCATGGGCTGAGACCGGGCGGCTATGCGGTGCTGTTCGGATCGACCGCGCGCTACAAGAACGCCGCCGTGGCGTTTGCCGCCTTTGCACGACCCGAACTGGCCGGCCTGACGCTGGTGGTGATCGGGCCGTCCCGCTCGGCACTCGCAGCGGCGAGCCTCGTGCCGCCGCCTGGCACCGTGTTCGTCGGCCCGGTCGACGATGCCGGCCTGCGCGCGCTGTACCAGCACGCGCATTGCCTGGTTTACCCGTCGCGAACCGAGGGGTTCGGCCTGCCGCCGGTGGAGGCGATGCTGTGCGGGTGCCCGGTGGTCGCCGCGCCCGCCGGTGCGATCCCCGAGATCTGCCACGATGCGGTGCTCTACGCCGGCCTCGACGATGCGGGCGAGTGGGCGCGGGCCGTACGCGCGCTGGATGTGCCGGAGAGCCGCGCCGCCAAGATCGCGGCGGGGCTGGAGCGCGCGCGCTCCTTCTCCTGGGCCACCGCAGGGATCAGGCTTGCTGAAATGTTGGGTGAGCTGCTCGCCCGATGAGCCGCCGGTCGGGCGCGCGCAGGTCGAGGCCGAAATGGCTCTGTGCCAGCGCCATGATCCGGGCGGCGTGGCGCTCGGGTGACAGGAACGCGCGCAGCTGTTCGCGCATCCCGGTGGGAGCCGGCGGCGCGGCGAGCATCGCCGTCAGCTTCGCCGCCAGATCGCCGGGCTGCCCCGGATCGAAGGTCGCGCCGCCGCCGAAGCGACGCACCAGCTCGGCCGAGCCGGCGCGGATCGACACCAGCACCGGCACGCCCGCCGCCATCGCTTCCGGCACGATCAGTCCCCAGGTCTCGTGCCACAGCGAGGGCAGCACGACGACCGCGCACGATCGCATCGCCGCCGGCATCGCCTCGCGCGGCTGCCAGGCGCGATGCTCGATCCCCGGCGTCGCGGCGAGTGTCGGCTCGAGCGCGCCCGTGCCGACGAACAGCCCGGAGAGCCCGGCGGCGGCCAGGGCGTCGACCAGCTGGCCGACGCCCTTGTCACCCTCCAGCCGGCCGAAATAGCCGACGTCGTAGGAGGGCAGGGGCGCGGCCTCGGGGGCATCCGACAAGGGCAGCGGATTGTAGAGGACGGCGTGGCGTTGCCCCGGCAGGAGCGGCGCTGCCGTGCGCTGCGCGTGTTCGGACAGATGAAGGAACAGGCGCCGCGCCGGGGCAGAGCGGGTCGCCGCGCGCCGCGCCGCCTGACGCGCAACCTGCCCCGCCTTGCGCACCCGTCCTAGCCGATCGCAATCGGCGGCTAGGCAGCGCAGCTGCATCGGCTGGCGGTCGCACGGCCGTTGCTGCCGAAAATCATAGTAGAGCCCGTTCGGACAGGCCCAGAAATAATCGTGCATGTAGATCATCGTCGGGAAACGGGCGGCGACGGCCAGCGCGGCGGGCGACAGGGAACGAGTCCATTG
>NZ_CAHJXA010000107.1 GCF_903644135.1 Sphingomonas bacterium
CCCCGCCGATGCCGCCGATGCCGCCGATGCCGCCGATGCGGTTGGCGCGCGGCTGAAGCTGTCAAATGCGCAGCGCCGCCGGCTGGTGGCGGCCGGCGCAGGGCCAGGCACCGAAGGCCCGCAGGCGCTCGCCTACCGTGCGGGAGTTGAGAGCGCCGTCGACCGCCTATTGCTGGCCGGGGGCGATGTCGCACCGCTGAGCGGCTGGGTTCCACCTCGGCTGCCGATCGGCGGCGGCGCGCTGGTGGCGCTGGGGCTCCACCAGGGACCCACGGTGGCGAAGGCATTGCGCGAGGTGGAGAGCCGGTGGATCGCGGAAGGCTTCCCGCCCGAGCCGCGGGTCGCGGTCATCGCCGCCGAGATCGCGGCGCGGCTAGCGACCTGACGCTGTGATCATCGTCCAGGCGGCGTCCGCCGCCAGCGGGCGCGCATAGTGGAAGCCCTGTCCCATCGAACAGCCCATCGCTGCCAGCGTCGTGACCAGCGCGGGCGTCTCCACCCCTTCCGCCACCGTCCGCATCCCGAGCGCGTCGGCGAGGCTGAGGATCGCACGGACGATCGCCATCTTGTCGCGATCGGCGAGCATCCCGGTCACGAAGCTGCGGTCGATCTTCAACAGGTCGATCGGCAGCTTCTGAAGGAAGGCCAGGTTGGAATAGCCGGTGCCGAAATCGTCCATGGCGATCGTGGTGCCCAACTCCTTTAGCGAGTGCATGGTCGCCGCGGTCCGCTCCGGGTCGGTGACCAGCGCACTCTCGGTCAGCTCCAGTTTCAGCCGCTCGCCCGCCAGCCCGGCGGCGGCGAGCGCCCGCTCCACCACACCGGTCAGCGTGTCGCGCTGCAACTGGATCGGCGACAGGTTGACCGCGACGCTGATCCCGCAATCGCCGCCGGCGCGCGCGTCCCAGGCCGCCAGCGTCTGCGTCGCCTCGGCGATCGCCCAGCGGCCGAGCGGCACGATCAGCCCGGACTCCTCCGCAACCGGGATGAAGCGGGTCGGCTCGATCTCCTCGCCCGCACCGGTGCGCCAGCGCGCCAGCGCCTCGACCGACACGATCCGACCGGTGGCGAGGTCGCAGATCGGCTGATAGCTGAGCCGCAGCTCGCCATTCTCGACCGCCCGGCGCAGCGCCGTCTCCATGCCGAACCGCTGGCGTTCGATCGCCAGCTCGTGGTTCTGGTACACCTCGGGCCGGCCGGTCTCCTTGGCGCGCTTGATCGCGAACTGGGCATGGCGGACGAGGTCGTCGACGCAGTTCTCGGCGTCGCTGAAGGCGATGCCGATCGATCCCTCGACGCCGATCTCATAATCGCTGAGCCGGAACGGCTCGGTCAACACGCGCTCGATCCGCTTGGCGGCGTGGTAGGCCTCGTCGCCGTCGTCGATCGCGAGCAGGATGCCGAACTCATCGCCGCCGATCCGCGCCAGCGTGTCATGGGCACGCAGCGACCCCCTGATCCGGCGCGCGACGGTAATGAGCAACTCGTCGCCGGCCAGCCCGCCGAGACAGGCATTAAGGCGGCCGAAGCGGTTCAGGTCGACGACCAGCACCGCCACGCGCTCGCCGGCGCGCAGGCTCTGCTCGATCGCATCGCCGAAGCCCTCGCGGTTGGGCAGGCCGGTCAGGCTGTCGGCGGTCATCTCGCGGCGCAGGCTGCGCTCGGTGCGGTGCTGCGCGGTGTGGTCGATGAAATGCACCTGGCAGACGTCGCGCACCGCCGCGGTGGAGCGCGCCAGCGTGACCAGATAATGGCGACAGTCGATCGCCTGCCCCATCTGCCACGCGAACTGGCCGACCGTGTCGGAGGAGTCGAGAAACGCGACGATCCGCGTCGACAGGGCGGTCAGCGTCGACGGGCTGAGCGAGGGTGCGCCAAGCCCGGCAAGCCGATAGGCGCGGTTGACCGCGATCGCGAACAGGCCGTCGCCGTTGCGGCCGACCTGCATCGCCGGGATCGGCACCAGGTCCAGCCCGCGCGCGATCAGCTCGACCGACACGCCGGCACAGTCCTGGGGGATTGACAGGGCGGAAGCCATCGCTCTCGCCTAGCCTTTAGTGGTTAAGACCCGCTAAAACAGTCCGATAAATTGATCCAGATTGGCTTCAGACCAGCGACGACACCGCATCAGAACCGATTGTCGCGCGGGAAGCCGGTCGGCGGCATCCGCCCCGCCGCGCCGCGCGCCGCGCGCCAGGGGCCAAGATCGGCCTCCGTCCGGGTCCGGCCGCTGTCGCCGCCCATCGCCCAGCTCAGCCCCGTGGCGAACGCGAAGCTGCGTGCATCGGCCAGCCCGCCGTCGCGGAAGCGCTGCAGCTGCACCCCCTGCCCGCGCGCCAGTTCGGGCAGCTCGGCGAGCGGGAAGACCAGCATCCGCCGGTTGTCGCCGATCGCCGCGACATAATCGTCGGCGGGCGCGACCGGCCGCACGATCTTCAGCGCCGCGCCGGCGCGCGGCGTCATCACCGTCTTGCCCTTGCGGGTCTCGGCAACGACGTCGGCGGCAGGTACCAGGAAGCCGCGCCCATCGCTCGCCGCCACCAGCAGCTTCGCGGCGCGGCTCGCGGGCAGCAGCGCGACGATGCCGACGCCGCCATCAAGGTCGATCGACGCGCGCACCGGCTCGCCGAACCCGCGCCCGCCCGGCAGCTTGTCGGCCGCCAGCGTGTAGAAGCGCCCGTTCTCAGCGGCGAGCAGCAGCTTGTCGGTGGTCTGCGCATGGAAGGCGAAAGCGGGGCCGTCGCCCTCCTTGAACTTCAGCGTCTCCGGCGCGGCCAAGTCGCCATGGCCCTTCAGCGCGCGGATCCAGCCGCGCTGCGACAGGATGACGGTGATCGGCTCGCGATCGATCATCGCCTCCAGCGGGATGTCGCGGGTCGGTGCCGCCTCCTCGACCGTGGTGCGGCGACGGCCGAGCTTCGTCTCGGGACCATAGCGGTCTCGAATCTTGACCAAGTCGCGCTTCATCCGCGCGCGCTGCTTCTTGGGGTCGGCGAGCAGTGCGGCGAGCGTCGCGCGTTCCTTTTCGAGCTTGTCGCGCTCGCCCTTGATCTCGAACTCCTCCAGCCGGCGCAGCGAGCGCAGCCGCATGTTCAGGATCGCCTCCGCTTGGCGGTCGGTCAGCGCGAACTCGGCGATCATCACCGCCTTGGGTTCGTCCTCGGTGCGGATGATGGCGATCACGCGGTCGAGGTTGAGATAGGCGATCAGATAGCCGTCGAGCAGCTCGATACGGTCGGCGATCTTCCCCAGCCGATGCTCGGTGCGGCGGATCAGGACGACGAACTGGTGTTCCACCCACGCCGCCAGCGCTCCGTGCAGGCTCATCACCCGCGGCGTCCGCGTCGCATCGAGGACGTTGAGGTTGAGCGGCACCCGGATCTCGAGGTCGGACAGGCGGAACAGCCCGTCCATCAGCACGCCCGCATCGACGGTGCGGCTGCGCGGCTCGATCACCAGCCGCACCGCCTCGTCGGACTCGTCGCGCACGTCGGCCAGGATAGGCAGCTTCTTGTCGTTGATCAGCGCGGCGATGCCCTCGATCAGCTTGCCCTTCGGGACGCCGTAGGGGATCTCGCTGACGACGATCTGCCAGCCGCCGCCTTTCTCGCGCTCGATGCTCCAGCGCGCGCGGACGCGGAAGCTGCCGCGGCCGGTGCGATAGCTTTCGGCGATGACGGCGGGCGGATCGACCACCAGCCCGCCGGTCGGGAAGTCTGGTCCAGCCACGAACGCCATCGGGTCGGCGGCGGGGTCGTCGACCAGCGCGATCGCCGCGTCGAGCAGCTCGGCGGCGTTATGCGGCGGGATGCTGGTCGCCATGCCGACGGCGATACCGGCCGCGCCGTTGGCGAGCAGGTTGGGGAACAGGCCGGGGAACAGCTCCGGCTCCTGCTCCTCGCCATTGTACGTCGGCCGATAACTGACCGCATCCTCGTCGAGGCCGTCCATCAGGTCGATCGCGACCTGGGTCAGCCGCGCCTCGGTGTAGCGATAAGCGGCGGCGTTATCGCCGTCGATATTGCCGAAATTGCCCTGCCCGTCGACCAGCGGATAGCGCAGCGCGAAATCCTGCGCGAGGCGGACCATCGCATCGTACACCGACTGGTCGCCATGCGGATGGTATTTGCCGATGACGTCGCCAACGACGCGCGCGCACTTCTTATAGCCCTGGCTAGGATCGAGCCGCAGCAGCCGCATCGCCCAGAGGAGACGCCTGTGAACAGGCTTGAGGCCATCGCGCACGTCGGGCAGCGACCGCGCGGTGATCGTCGACAGCGCGTAGACGAGGTACCGCTCCGACAGCGCGCTGTCGAACGGCGCGTCGACAATCGCGTCGAACGGGTCCTGGAAGTCGGTGGCCATCGGCGGCGAGCATTAGCAGCCGCAGAGGGCGCGTCAAAGTTCGTGATGTGTTCCGCGGTGGCCAGCGACCGCCGCATCCAGCAGCGTCCGATGCTGTCGGCCGGTCTCATCCCAATCGTACCGCTCGGCATAACGCCGCGTCGCCGCGCGGTCGGGCAGACCGGCGAGCAGCCGCGCGATGCCGGCGCGGATCGAGGCGTCGCTCCGCTCGACCAGCACGCCGGCCTCAGGCACCCGCACCACGTCGGGCGAACCCCAGATCGCGGTAGCGACCAGCGGCGTGCCGCAGGCGATCGACTCAAGCAGGACGTTGGCGATCCCCTCGCGGTCGGAGCAGAGCGCCGTCACATCGGCCGCTCCGTACAGCGCCGGCAGCTGGTGCTGCTCGACATGGCCTAGGAAACGCACCCGGTCGGCCACGCCCAGCTTGCCCGCCAGATCGCGCAGGCTTCCCTCACGCGGGCCATCGCCGGCGATCATCAGCGTAACGCCTGGCAGCCCCGCCACCGCCCGGATCGCGAAATCATGCCCCTTGCGGTCGATCAGGTGGCCAACCGACAGCACCGCCGGCCCGTTCAGTCCCAACGCCGCGCGCGCCGATGCGCGGTCGGCAGACGGCCGGAACAGGTCAAGGTCGACGCCATGCTCGACCACCACCAGCTTGTCGGGCCGCGCGCCCATGCCGATCAGCGCGTCGCGCAGCGCCCCCGCCACCGTCGTCGTCACTGCCGAGCGCTCGATCGCGGCTAGGATCATCGCCCGCGACGGTCGCCAGTCGGGGATGAGGCTGACATCGGTGCCGAGCGCGCTCATCACGAACGGCCGGTCGAAGCGCCGCGCCAGCAGCCCCGCCGCGACACCGTCAGGGTAGAGATAATAGCTGTCGATGACGTCGAAGTCGAAATCGCGGCGAATGCGTGCGATCGGCCCGGCCATCGCCGCCGCCATCAGCCAAGGCGCGAGCGTCTGGCCGACCTTGGGGACCACCGGATAGCGCGGATGCTCGACCCTGATCCCGCGCCGCTCCGCCGCCCTCGGCACCCTGGCGTAATCGGCATAGGTGCCGAAGCGCGGGTTTGCCGACGGGAACCACGGCACCGGCGCGACCACCCGCACCTCGTCGCCCGGCCGCAGCGTGTGGGCGAGGCGATGTTCGATGAAGATGCCGTGCCGCCGCTGCACCTCATTGGGGTAGAGGCTGGAGAGGACGAGGATCTTCATGCGCGCCGCATAGCAGCGACGCGTAAAGCGACCGTTGCCGCCGATGGCCGGGCAGGATAGCGCCGCGGCCATGGACCTCGCGCAAGCCAGGGCGCTCGACGCCGCCGACCCGCTGGCGGCGATGCGCGAGCGGTTCGCGCTGCCCGCGGGCGTGATCTATCTCGACGGCAACTCGCTGGGCGCGCTGCCCCGCGCCACGCCGGCCGCGCTCGCCGACGCTGCCGGCCGGCAATGGGGCGAGCGGCTGATCCGCAGCTGGAACGAGGGATGGATCGACGCGCCCCGGCGGCTGGGCGCGAAGATCGCGCCGCTGATCGGGGCCGCGGCGGACGAGGTGATCGTCGGCGACTCGACCTCGGCCAATCTCTACAAGCTGATCGTCGCCGCGCTGCGCCTCGATCCGACGCGGACCGAGGTGGTGAGCGAGGCGGGCAACTTCCCCACCGACCTCCATATCGCCGAGGGAGCGGTCGCCTGCGTTCCCAGCGGCACCCTGCACATCGTGCCGCGTGCCGACCTTGCGGGTGCGATCGGGAAGCGTACCGCGCTGCTCCTCCTCACCCATGTCCACTATAAGACTGCCGAGCGGTTCGACATGGTGGCGCTGACCCACGCCGCGCATGACGCCGGCGCACTCGTACTATGGGACCTAAGCCACTCGGTCGGCGCGGTGCCGATCGATCTCGACGGCTGCGACGCCGATCTGGCGGTCGGCTGCGGCTACAAATATCTCAACGGCGGTCCCGGCGCGCCGGCGTTCCTCTATGTCGCCCGCCGCTGGCAGGAGCGGCTGGCCAACCCGCTGTCGGGCTGGATGGGTCACGCCGCCCCGTTCGCGTTCGAGGATGGCTACCGCCCCGCCCCGGGCATGACGCGCTGGCTGTCGGGCACGCCCGCCATCCTCGGCCTCGCCGCGCTGGAGACGGCGCTCGACCTCTGGAGCGACGTCGATCGCGCGGCGCTGTGGGCGAAGAGCGCGGCGCTGTTCGCGATCCTCGCCGCCGCCGGCGACGCGGCCGGCCTCCCATGCGTGTCCCCGCGCGACCCGGCGCACCGCGGCAGCCACATCAGCTTCCGCCACCCTGATGCCTACGCCCTCACCCAGGCGCTGATCGCCCGCGGGGTGATCGGCGACTTCCGCGATCCCGATATCCTGCGCCTTGGCCTGACGCCGCTCTACCTCTCCCACGAGGATGTCTGGCGCGCCGGCGAGACGCTGCGCGAGGTGATCGCCACCGAAGTCTGGCGCGACCCGGCCTTTGCCGAGCGGCGACCCGTCACCTGATCGCTCGATTGCGCCCACCTCCCCCCTTGCCTATAGCGCAGCCACATCCCGCCCCGGTCCGGCCTAGCCGCCGCCGGGGCTTCGCGTTCGAGGGGGCCTAACGCATGGCACGCCGCCGCCAGATCTACGAAGGCAAGGCCAAGATCCTGTACGAGGGTCCTGAGCCGGGCACGCTGATCCAGTATTTCAAGGACGACGCCACCGCCTTCAACGCCCAGAAGAAGGGCACGATCAACGGCAAGGGCGTGCTCAACAACCGCATCTCCGAGCATATCTTCACCCTGCTCGACACGATCGGCGTGCCGACCCACTTCATCCGCCGCCTCAACATGCGCGAGCAGTTGATCCGCCAGGTCGAGATCGTGCCGATCGAGGTGGTGGTGCGCAACATCGCCGCCGGCTCGCTGTCCAAGCGGCTGGGGATCGAGGAGGGAGTGAAGCTCCCGCGCACGATCATCGAATATTACTACAAGGACGATGCGCTCGGCGATCCGATGATCTCCGACGAGCATATCGCCGCCTTCGGATGGGCCAGCCAGGAGGAGATGCACGACATCGCCGACCTTGCCATCCGCGTGAACGACTTCCTGACCGGGCTGTTCGCCGGCTGCGGCATCAAGCTGGTCGACTTCAAGCTGGAGTTCGGCCGGGTCTGGGACAATGACTATGGCCGCATCATCCTGGCCGACGAGATCAGCCCCGACGGCTGCCGGCTGTGGGACATGGAAACCAACGAGAAGATGGACAAGGACCGCTTCCGCCGCGACCTTGGCGGCGAGGCGGAGGCCTATCAGGAGGTCGCGCGGCGGCTGGGGCTGTTGCCGGAAGGCGAGGATTCGGCGGTGCTCGACATGGCGACCCATCGCAAGCGGCGGGGCAAATAGGGTGAAGGTGCGTGTCGTCGTGACGCTGAAGCCCGGCGTCCTCGATCCCCAGGGCAAGGCGATCGGCCATGCGCTCGGCTCGCTGGGGTTCGTCGGCGTGGGCGAGGTGCGGGTCGGCAAGCTGATCGAGCTTGAGGTGGCGGACGAAGCGGATGTCGAGGCGATGTGCCGCCAGCTGCTCGCCAACACCGTGATCGAGGATTACCGGATCGAGCGCGACGGATGAAGACCGCGGTCGTTGTCTTCCCCGGCTCCAACTGCGACCGCGACCTGGCGGTGGCGCTGGCGGCGGTGACCGGCACCGCGCCGACCATGGTATGGCATGGCGAGACCGACCTTCCCGAGGGGATCGCGCTGGTCGCGGTGCCGGGCGGCTTCTCCTACGGCGATTACCTGCGCTCGGGCGCGATCGCGGCGCGCTCGCCGGTGATGCGCGCAGTGGTCGAGGCCGCCGGCCGGGGGATGCCGGTGCTCGGCGTGTGCAACGGTTTCCAGGTGCTGACCGAGGCGGGGCTGCTGCCCGGCGCGCTGATCCGCAACGCCGGGCTGAACTATGT
>NZ_CAHJXA010000108.1 GCF_903644135.1 Sphingomonas bacterium
CGGCCGGTCTCCAGCGGCTGGCGCAGCGAGTCGAGCACCGCGCGCTGGAACTCGGGCAGCTCGTCGAGGAACAGGACGCCGAGGTGCGCGAGGCTGACCTCGCCCGGCTTCACGCGCAAGCCGCCGCCGGTCAGCGCCGCCATCGACGCCGAGTGGTGCGGGCTGCGGAACGGTCGCGCGCGGGTCAGGCGGCCGGCGGTCATCGTGCCGGCCACCGACTGCACCATGCTGACCTCAAGCGCCTCGGTCGCGTCGAGTGGCGGCAGGATGCCGGGCAGGCAGCTTGCCATCAGCGACTTGCCCGCGCCTGGTGGGCCGACCATCAGCAGGTTGTGGCCACCCGCGGCGGCGATCTCCAGTGCGCGCTTAGCGGTCTCCTGCCCCTTGACCTGACGCAGGTCGGGGCCGGCAACGGTCTCTTCCACCTCGCCGGGCTGCGGCGTGCCGAGCAGGCCATGGCCCTTGAAGTGGTTGATCAGCGCCAGCAGGTCGGGCGCGGCGACCACCTCCACGCCGCTTGCCCAGGCCGCCTCGGAGCCTTGCGCAGCGGGGCAGACCAGCCCCTTGCCTTCGCTTGCGGCATAGATGGCGGCGAGCAGCACGCCGGGGGAGGGGGCGATCCGCCCGTCGAGGCTCAGCTCACCGACGACGACATAGTCGGCCAGCGTCTCGACATCGACGACGCCCATCGCACCTAGCAGCGCCAGCGCGATCGGCAGGTCGAAATGCGACCCTTCCTTGGGCAGGTCGGCGGGCGACAGGTTGACCGCGATCCGCTTGGGCGGCAGCGCCAGCCCCATCGCCGCGATCGCCGCCCGCACTCGCTCGCGGCTCTCGCCGACCGCCTTGTCGCCCAGCCCGACGACGTTGAACGCGGGCAGGCCGGCGATCAGCTGAACCTGCACCTCGACCCCGCGCGCCTCCAGCCCCAAATAGGCCGCCGTCTGAACGATCGTTGCCATGGACCCCCCGTCTGGCGACAGCAGAAGGGCAAGCGGCCGCAAACGCAAGCGCTTTGGGGTTCAGCTCGCTTCGATGGTCAGCGCAGTGATCGTAAGCGTCACATCCGCTCCGTCATCCTCGATCCGATCGACGGCGATGCTGGCGACCAGATGCCCGGTTAGCGGCAGTTCGGCGTCGGGCAGGGTCGCGACCCAGCCGCCCAGGGCGGGCGAGCGCGGCGCGGCCAAGGTGATCGCGTGCTGCGCGCCGGCGAAGGTGGCGCTCGCCCAGGATCGCGAGCGGTGTTCGGTCACGCTGATGTCCAGTCCGACCGCACGACCGGCAGCCGTCAGCGTATGGGCGAGCCGCGCCTCTACCAGCGCGGCACCGGGGCGCTCAAGCCTCATGCCGTGGCTCGGCCATGAACGCCTCGATCCGCTGGGTGATGGCCTTGCCGAGCTGGCGGCCCATGCGCAGGTCGTGGACCAGCCGCGGATCGCGCACCGCCAGCCGGCCGAACTTCGATGGCGGTACTCCGGTCTGGCGGCAATAACGATCGATCTTGACCAGCAGCGACATACCCATCTCCGTTCCCGTCTTGATGAGTCGCGTTGTTCTATCTATGTTCCTACAAGTCGATAGGGAAAAACGTTCCTATTGGTACGATCGGAGCGACGATGGCGGCGGATGCCCGGACGACGGTAACACAGCAGGCGAGCGCGCGCGGCGAAACGCTCAAGGCGCTGTCGCAGATGCTCGGGCGTAATGCCGCCTATCTTCAGCAGTTCGTACGCCGCGGTTGCCCGCGCGTGCTCGATCCGCGCGATCGGCGGCTGCTGGCGGATCATTTCGGCATCGACGAGGGGCTGCTCGGCGGGATCGCGCCGGTGCGGCCGCTGCGGCTGCCGGTACTGGACATCGCCGCGTCGGCCGGGCCGGGAACGCTGGTCGACAGCGAGGTGATCGTCGGCGCGGGCACGGTCGATCGCGACCTCGCGCAGCAATTGGGGTTGAGGGCAGGGCGGGCGAGCATCCTCGGCGTGCGGGGCGACTCGATGGCACCGGGGCTGTTGGCGGGTGACCAGATCGTGGTCGACGAGGCCGACCGGACGCCGCGCGCCGATGGCGGCATCTACGTCATCCGGATCGACGATGCGGTGCTGGTCAAGCGCGTCGCCCGGCATGGCGGCCGGCTGGTGGTGACCAGCGACAACCCGGCGACACCGCCGGTCGGAGAGGGCGAGGTGATCGTGCTGGGCCGGGTCGTCTGGCAGATGCGACGACCCCGCTAGTTCAGCGCCGCGAACCTCGCCACCAGATGCCGAGCGACGCCGCCACGCCCAGCCCAAGGCCGATGAGGAACCCCGGCGTCGCCTCGCCGACCAGGAAGCCGACCGCCGCCCCGGCCAAGGTCCCGAGCGCGATCAGCGCGCCGCCTGCTGGGGGAGAGGATGAAGCCATGGCAAGCCTCTGCCACGTCCCGCGACGGGACGCCAGCGTGCCGGATCAGGACGCGCGGGACGGCTCGGTGGCTTCGGTGCTAGGCGCGTTTACCGTCGTGTGCCGCGCCTTTGTGTCGGTTCGCCACCTTGGCATGAGGCGTGTAAGGACGTGAAGATGCACTTGTACCTAGCCGAAGCTGGCCACGTCGCCGACGCCGCCGAACTGATCGCAACTTTCGGTGACAGCGCCGCTCTCGAAGCCGCCATCCGCGCCGGGCGCAGCCGCGACATCGGCAACCACCTTCATTTCTGCCGCTGGCGACAGGTCGAGCGGCTGATCGAGGTCCTGGCGAGCCCGGCGGCGCTGGGGACGATCCACTAGCGCATCCCTTGCCGCCGCGGCACGTTACAGCGCCATGGTCCGCCTGTTCCATGTCAGCGACGTTCACTTCGGCGCGGAAGATCCGGCCGCAATCGCCTGGTTTTCTAGGGCAGTTGCAGACGAGCAACCGGACGCGGTGGTGATGACCGGCGACCTGACGATGCGAGCGACGACGCGCGAGTTCCAGGCGGGCGGTGACTGGCTTAGGAGCTTGAACGTGCCGGTGACGCTGGAGGTCGGCAACCACGACATCCCATATTATTGGGACCCGCTGCGCCGCCTGTTCGCGCCTTACACCCGCTATGCAGCGGTCGAGCAGATGATCGAACGGCCGTTGACGATCGCCGGCGTCACGATCGTCCCGCTCAAGACAATCTCTCGCGCGCAATGGCGGGTCGATCAGTCGAAGGGGCGGGTAAGCCGGGGATCGCTGAACAACGCGCTCGCCCTGCTCGACAGCGCGCCGAAGGATGGCCTGATTTTCGTCGCCGCGCACCACCCGCTGATCGAGGGGCTCAACACCGGTAGCGGCCGAACGCGGCGCGGTGACACGGCGCTGACCGCGCTGGCGGCGGCGGGGGCGGACGCGGTGCTGTCGGGGCATGTCCACGATCCGTTCGACATACCCGTCGAGCGCGCCGGGCGAACGCTGAGGATGGTCGGCGCGGGCACGCTGTCGCAGCGGGTGCGCTCGACGCCGGCTTCGTTCAACGAACTGCTCGTCGACGGCAAGTCGTTGATCGTTACCGCGCGACGGATGGGTGATCTGTCATCGCAATGACGGACGGTTCGCGTATAATCAGGTCAACCAACAGGAGACTTTCCCGATGCTCGACCTGACCCGCCCCGATGGCTCCGAGCCGCAGGACTTCCACGTCACCCGCCGTACCGCGACCAGCCTGTTCTTCGCGGGCTATGCGCTGGCGGCGGTCTCGGCGGAGGCCGCGCCGATCACGACGCCAACGGCGGGGCTGACGATCGATGAGGTCATGGTGCCCAACGGCGATGCCAAGCCGCTGCCCGCCTATGTCGCGCGGCCCAAGGGCAATGGCCACCATCCGGCGGTAATCGTCGTCAACGAGATTTTCGGCGTCCACGCCTATATCAAGGACATCTGCCACCGCCTCGCCGCCGCCGGCTATGCCGCGATCGCGCCGGACTTCTTCTATCGCTCGGGCGTCGACCTGCCGGCGCTGACCGACATCAAGCAGATCATGCCGATCGTCCAGCAGGCCAGCATTGAGCAGGTCGACGGCGACGTGCGCGCGACCTCCGTCTGGCTGAAGGCGCAGCCCTTCGTGAAGCCCGCTGCGATCGGCATCACCGGCTTCTGCTGGGGCGGCGCGGTGGCGTGGCGGGCGGCGATGGTCGATCCCGACGTCAAGGCGGCGGTCGCCTGGTACGGCCAGCTCAAGCCGCTGATCGCGCGCGCGGGCGAGGTGAAGGTGCCGGTGCTGGGTCTCTACGGCGCGCAGGATCAGGGCATCACACAGGAGGACATCGCCGCGATGCAGACGGCGCTGAAGACGGCGGGCAACACCACCGCACAGATCAAGGTCTACGCCGACGCCGGTCACGGCTTCCACGCCGACTATCGCGCCAGCTACAACGAGGCGGACGCCAAGGACGGTTGGGCGCGCGCGCTGGCATGGTTCAAGGCGCACGCCGTAGCGTAGCGGCTCATCGGCGATGCCCGATCGGGATCAGCAGCCCCGCCGACACCGCCAGTGACTGTTCATGCTCGTTCGCCAGGCCGTAGCTGTAGCTGGGCTCCACGAACCAGCCGAGCTTGCGGCTGCGGCCGGGCCAGAACATGAAGTCGAGTGCCGCCTCGATCGCGAAGCTGTCCTCGTGACGGCCATGATCGACGGTGTGCGACCAGGACGGCCCGATGCCGGCCATGAACTCGGCCTTGTCGGATAGCGTCCAAGGCTTCTTGAACAGCAGGTCGACATCCCACTCGGTCTGGCCGCGATGGAACAACGGCGTGACGCCGCCCTCGATCTCCAGCACATGCTCGATCGGCGTGAACTCGGCGGCGATCGACGGGCCGTAGCTGGTCTCGCGGTGATTGAGACCGGTCTCGACCGCGCCGCCCAGCTCCAAGATCGCGGCGGGTTCGGGCGTTGCCTGCTGAGCAGAGGCGGTGACGGGCATCATCAGCGCCGCCGCGCATAATGACCATGTCTTTGCCCTGTGTACCATCCGCGTCCACCTCGATCTGCCGTGTGAACGCGCCTATGAACCCTGAAGCGACTAGAGGGTCAAGCGATGTCGAGCGCCAAGATGACGGGTTTCAGGATCGGCGATCTCGCCCGCGTGACTGCGACCAGGGTGGAGACGATCCGCTGGTATGAGAAGGTCGGTCTGATCGCCGCGCCCGCTCGTTCGGAGGCCAATTACCGGCTCTACGATCGCGCCGCGCTGAACCGGCTGAGCTTCATCCGCCGGGCCCGCGCGCTTGGCTTCTCGCTCGATCAGGTCCGTTCGCTGCTCGCGCTGTCGGGGGATCGCGGCCGGCGTTGCGGCTCGATCGACGTGCTCGCACAGGCGCATGTCGACGAGATCGATCGCAAGATCGCCGACCTTCAGGCGCTCCGCGGCGAACTGGCTGACCTGCTGGCGGCCTGTGGCGGCACGACCGTCGCCGATTGCAGTGTCGTCGAGGCGCTGGCCCCGGCCTGAAGCGAAACCGCCGCCCGGGGTCTCTCCCGGACGGCGGCTCGCATCGTCGTTCCTGAACCAGCCGATCAGCCGTTCAGATACTCACCAGCCGCCTCGTCGCTGCCGTCGCCCGAGGGCACGACCTCGGCCAGCGGATCGCTGCCGGTGCCGACATCCTCGCGCGGGCTACGCGCCAGCTCGGCGGCGTGCTCCTCCGCCGCGCTGAGCGGAGCGACGATCGCCGCTGCCAGCGAACGCTGCTGTGCGCGCAATGCCACGTCGCGGCTCGACGCCGCCACGCGCAGGCGGTTCATGCCGGCCCCGGTGCCCGCCGGGATCAGCCGCCCGACGATGACGTTCTCCTTCAGGCCCATCAGCGTGTCCTGCTTGCCCTGGACTGCCGCCTCGGTGAGGACGCGGGTGGTTTCCTGGAACGACGCCGCCGAGATGAAGCTGCGGGTCTGCAGCGACGCCTTGGTGATGCCAAGCAGCACCGGCTTGCCCTGTGCAGGCGTGCCGTTCGCTTCCAGCTTCGCGTTGGTGGCGTCCATCTCGTCGCGATCGACCTGCTCGCCCTTCAGGAGCGTCGTGTCGCCGCCATCGGTGATCTCGACCTTTTGCAGCATCTGGCGAACGATCACCTCGATGTGCTTGTCGTTGATCTTCACGCCCTGCAGACGATAGACCTCCTGGATTTCCGACACGAGATACTCAGCCAGCGGCTCGATCCCCATCGTCTCCAGGATGTCGTGCGGGTCGGGGCTGCCGCCGATCAGGTTGTCGCCACGCTTGACGTAGTCGCCTTCCTGAACGTCGATGACCTTCGACTTTGGCACCAGATACTCGACCACCTCGCCGCCATCCTCGGGCTGGATGCCGATCTTGCGCTTCGCCTTGTAGTCCTTGCCGAACACCACGCGGCCCGAGACCTTGGCGATGATCGCCGAGTCCTTGGGGATGCGCGCCTCGAACAGCTCCGCCACCCGCGGCAGACCGCCGGTGATGTCGCGGGTCTTGGCCGCCTCGCGGCTGACGCGGGCCAGCACGTCGCCGGCCTGTACCTGCGCGCCGTCCTCGACCGACAGCGTCGCGCCCGAGGCCAGCATGTAGCGGCCGGCCTCACCCGAATTCTCATCGAGCAGGGTCATGCGCGGGCGCAGATCCTCCTTCGACTTGGTGGGCACGCGATACTCGGTGACGACCCGCTGGGCGATGCCGGTCGCCTCGTCGGTCTGCTCGGTCAGCGTCTTGCCCTCGATCAGGTCCTGGAAGCGGACAATGCCGGGGTTCTCGGTGATGACCGGCATGGTGAACGGGTCCCATTCCGCCATCCGGTCGCCCTTGCTTACGATGTGGCCGTCGTCGAACATCACGTACGCGCCGTACGGGATGCGGTCGACCGCCAGTTCGCGGCCGTCCATGTCCATGATTGCGATCTCGCCCGAGCGGCTGAGCACCACGCGGCGGCCACGCTGGTCGACGATCAGGCGCAGATCGCGGAACTGGACCGTGCCGTCGGCATGAGCCTCAAGGTTGGACTGCTCGTTGAGCTGCGCCGCGCCGCCGATGTGGAAGGTGCGCATGGTCAGCTGCGTACCCGGCTCGCCGATCGACTGTGCCGCGATCACGCCGACCGCCTCGCCAATGTTGACCGGGGTGCCGCGGGCAAGGTCACGCCCGTAGCACTTGCCGCACACGCCGATCTTCGACTCGCAGACCAGAGGCGAGCGGATCTTGACCGCCGGGATGCCGGTCGCCTCGATCTTCGCCACCATCGGCTCGTCGAGCAACGTGCCCTGGGGGATGACGATCGCGCCGGTCTTGGCGTCAACGATGTCCTCCGCCGTGGTGCGGCCGAGGATGCGCTCGCCCAGGCTGGCGATGGTGGTGCCGCCCTGGACGATCGCCTTCATCTCCAGCGCGCGCTCGGTGCCGCAATCCTCCTCGATGATGACGCAATCCTGCGACACATCGACCAGACGGCGGGTGAGATAGCCCGAGTTGGCGGTCTTTAACGCCGTGTCCGCGAGGCCCTTGCGGGCACCGTGGGTGGAGTTGAAATACTCAAGGACGGTCAGGCCCTCCTTGAAGTTCGAGATGATCGGCGTCTCGATGATTTCACCCGACGGCTTGGCCATCAGCCCGCGCATACCGGCCAGCTGCTTGATCTGCGCCTGCGAGCCGCGCGCGCCCGAGTGGGCCATCATGTAGATCGAGTTGATGTCCTTCTCGCGCCCGTTGGGGAGCTTCCGGACCGCCTTGATCTCGTTCATCATCGAGTTCGCGACCTGGTCGCCGCAGCGGCTCCAGGCGTCGATCACCTTGTTGTACTTCTCCTGCTGGGTGATCAGGCCGTCCTGATACTGCTGCTCGAAGTCCTTCACCTGGTCGCGCGTCTCGTCGACCAGCGCGTCCTTGTCGGGCGCGACCAGCATGTCGTCCTTGCCGAACGAGATGCCCGCCTTGAAGGCGTGCCGGAAGCCCAGCGCCATGATCGCGTCGGCGAACAGCACCGTCTCCTTCTGACCGGTGTGACGATAGACCTCGTCGATCACGTCGCCGACGTCTTTCTTGGTGAGCAGGCGATTGACGGTCTCGAACGGCACCTTGGACGATTGCGGCAGCGTCTCGCCGAGCAGCATCCGGCCCGGCGTCGTTTCGAACCGCTTCATATACTGCTTGCCAGCTTCGTCGGTCTGCGGGACGCGGCTGACGATCTTGGTGTGCAGCGTGACCGCCTTCGCCTCCAGCGCCTGGTGCACCTCCGACATGTCGGAGATCAGCATGCCCTCGCCGGGCTCATTCTCCTTCATCATCGACAGGTAATAGAGGCCCAGCACCATGTCCTGCGACGGCACGATGATCGGCTTGCCGTTGGCGG
>NZ_CAHJXA010000109.1 GCF_903644135.1 Sphingomonas bacterium
TGGCGACCGCCCGAGCCGTGACGGGTGCTAGCCGATCCGCCAGTCCCAGCCGAGCGGATCGCCGTCCATGACCTCCACCCCCGCCGCGGCCAGTTCGTCGCGGATTGCGTCCGAGCGCGCAAAGTCCTTGGCCGCGCGCGCCTCCCGGCGTTCGGCGAGGCATTCGCCGACCGCCGCCGCCTCGATCGTCGCGGCGGCGGGGCGGACACGTAGCGCCTCGCGGGTGAGGTCGGTAAGATCGAGCCCCAGCACCGCGTCGAACTCCGCCAGCGCCGTCAGCCGCTCGGCCGGCGACACCTGCTTGTCGGCGAGCAGCGCGTCCAGCACCGGCAGCGCGCGCGGAGTGTTGAGGTCGTCCGACACCGCCGCGTCGAGCTGCTCGCGATACGCCGCCGCCGACCCTGCCGACGCGACCGGCGGCCGCGCCCGCAATGCCGCGACCGTCTGCACCAGCCGCTTGAGCCGGGTCTGCGCTGCTGCGAGGTTCTCCCACGAGAACTCCAGCTCGGACCGGTAGTGCGCCTGCAGGCACATCAGGCGGTACGACAGGGGATGGAAGCCGGCATCGACCAGCGACTGTAGATGGGTCGCGCCGCCGCCGGATTTCGACATCTTGCCAGCACGTTCCACCACGAAGTTGTTATGCAGCCAGAAGTTTGCGCCGGTGTCGCAGGTGCCGCTCATCGCCTGGTTCTGCGCGATCTCATTGGGGTGGTGGATCTCGCGATGGTCGATGCCGCCGGTGTGGATATCGAACCGCTCGCCGAGATAGCGCCGGCTCATCACCGAACATTCGAGGTGCCAGCCCGGCGCGCCGCGACCCCAGGGCGAGTCCCACTCCATCTGGCGGTGCTCGTGCGGGGCGGAGGTGCGCCAGATCGCGAAGTCCTGCGGGTTGCGCTTGCCCGCCACCGCCGCGATCCGCGCCTCCCCCGTGCCGGCATCGTCGCGCGAGCGGGCGAGGGTGCCGTAATCGGGCACGCTGGCCGTATCGAAGTACAGCCCGTCGGGCAGGCGGTAGCAATGCCCGGCCTCGATCTCGCGACCCCAGGCGATCATCTCGTCGACATGAGCGGTGGCTAGGGGAAAGTTGCTCGGTGGCCGGACGTTGAGGTTGCCGAGATCGCGTTTGAAGGCCTCGGTATAATAGGCTGCGATCGCCCAGATATCCTGTCCGGTCTCCTTCGCTCGCGCCTCCATCTTGTCGTCGCCGGCATCGGCGTCGGAGGTCAGGTGGCCGACATCGGTGATGTTGATGACATGGGTCAGCGGCGCGCCCTTCCACGTCAGCACCCGTGACAGCGTGTCGGTGAAGACATAAGCACGCAGGTTGCCGATATGGGCGTAGTGATAAACGGTCGGCCCGCATGAATAGACCCGGACGTTGGCAGGATCGATCGGCACGAAGGTCTCGGGCGAACGAGTGAGGCTGTTGTAGAGGACGAGCGGGGCACCGTGCATCCGCGGTGCCTTAGAGGGAGAGCGGCCCGCTCGCCAAGAGCCGCCTTGCCTATTGGCGGTGACGCGTGTAGTGGCGACCGCTTCCGGCCCGAACCAGCGTTCGCGGTCGCCAACGTCATTTATCCGGAGACACGGGCCTTTTTATGCAGATCATCGTTCGCGACAACAATGTCGACCAGGCGCTGCGCGCACTCAAGAAGAAGCTGCAGCGCGAGGGTGTCTATCGCGAGATGAAGCTGCGCCGGCATTACGAGAAGCCCAGCGAGAAGCGTGCGCGCGAGCGGGCCGCCGCCGTCCGCCGCGCCCGCAAGCTGGAGCGCAAGCGCGCGGAGCGCGACGGCGCGCGGTAACAGCGCCGCTCACCGTCGCACGCGTACGCGATAGGTGCGACTTTCTGTGACCTTTGGGGCCGCCCGGCCTCGCGAGCTTCGGGGCTGAGCCATGTCCAACGTCACCGCCGTTCCGCTGCTGCCCGTGAAGCGGGGCTATCTGATCTGGCTGTGGATCGGCATCGCCGCGGCGGTGCTGGGCGCGGCGGCGCTCGCCTGGGCGGGTCAGCCTTCCACCATCAAGCTCGACACGCTGGTCGCCGGCAAGGGGCCGCACCCCACCGACAGCGACGTCGCGCTGATCAACTATGTCGGCCGGCTGACCAACGGTACGGTGTTCGACCAGTCGCAGCAGCCGACGCCGATGCCGGTCGCCGGCGTCGTGCCCGGCTTCTCGCAGGGGTTGAAGCTGATGGCGAAGGGCGGCAAGTACCGGCTGACCATCCCGCCCGAGTTCGCCTATGGTCCCAAGGCGGCAGGGCCGATCCCGGCCAACTCGACCCTGGTGTTTGACGTCGAGCTGCTCGACTTCATCCCCGCCGAAACGCTGCGCCAGCTGCAGGCGCAGCAGCAGATGATGCGCGGCGGCGGCGGCGGTCGGCCGGGTGGGCCTGGCGCGATGCCGGGTCAGGTACCGCCCGGACCGTAACCGCTCAGCTTGCCAGCCTGAGCGGCGTCGCGGCCGGAAGCATTTTGGGCTGATCCGGCCACAGACCGCGGGTGTCGAGGACGCTCGCCCGCCGACGTTCCTCCAGCGGCACCGCGGCAAAGGCGTCGTGATCGACCAGCACGACCAGCACCGGACAGGTCGCCAGCGCCTCGTCGACATCGATCAGCCGCGCGCCGGTGCCGGCAAAGGCGTCGGGCAGCACCGCCGCATAGGGCTCGACGATCCGCACCCGCTCGCCCAGCCGCCCGGCCAGTGCCGCCGCGACCTTGAGCGCCGGGCTCTCGCGGAAGTCGTCGATATTGGCCTTGAAGGCGAGCCCCAGGCAGGCGACCGGCGCGCCCGGATGGGCGTCGGCGAGCGCCACCGCGCGGGCGACGACATGCTCGACCTTGGCATCGTTGACCAGCCGCGCGGTGCGGATCAGCGGCGTGTTGGCGGGGTCGGCATGGACCAGGAACCACGGGTCGACGGCAATGCAATGGCCGCCCACGCCGGGGCCGGGGTTGAGGATGTTGACGCGCGGATGCCGATTGGCGAGGCGGATCCCCTCCCAGGCGTCGACGCCCATCGTGTCGGCGACGAGGCTCAGCTCGTTGGCGAAGGCGATGTTGACGTCGCGATAGGCGTTCTCGGCGAGCTTGGTCATCTCCGCCGCGCGCGCCGTGGTGGTGACGCAGGCGCCGCGCACGAAGCGGCGATAGAACGCCAGCGCCTTGCGCGCGCAACGCGGCGTGATGCCGCCGATGACGCGGTCGTTGTCGATCAGCTCGACCAGGATGCGGCCGGGCAGCACGCGCTCCGGACAATAGGCGAGGGCGATGTCGGCGGCTTCGCCCGTCCGGCCCGGCACCTGGAGGTCGGGTCGCAACTGCGCGATCAGGTCGCGCACCTCCTCGGTGGTGCCGATCGGCGAGGTCGATTCGAGGATCACCGTGTCGCCGCGCTTCAGCACCGTGGCGACGGTTGTCGCGGCCTTTAGGACATAGCCGATATTGGGCCGGTGCTCGTCGTCGAATGGGGTCGGCACGGCGATCACGAACACGTCCGCCGGCTCGATCGTCAGCGACGCGCGCAGCGTGTCGCGCGCCACCACGCCGGAGACGAGGCCGTCGAGATCGACCTCCTCGATATGGATGCGGCCGGAGTTGACCGTCTCCACCACCGACGGCGTCACGTCGACGCCCAACACCTGCGCGCCGGTGCGGGCGATCACCGCGGCGGTGGGCAGGCCGATATAGCCCAGCCCGAGGACCGCGACCTTGAGGTCAGCCAGTGGCGACATGCGCGACGATCTCCGCTATGCGCGCCGCGGCCTGGCCGTCGCCGAACGGGTTGTGGGCGCGGGCCATCGCGGCATAGGCGTCGCTATCGCCCAGCAGCGTGAAGATTTCGGAAACGATGCGGTCCTCGTCCGTGCCGACCAACCGCGCGGTGCCGGCCGCGACCCCCTCGGGCCGTTCGGTGGTCTCGCGCATCACCAGCACCGGCTTGCCGAGCGCGGGCGCCTCCTCCTGCACGCCGCCCGAGTCGGTCAGGACGATGTCGCACAGCGCCAGCGCGCGGACGAAATGCGGATAGTCGAGCGGCGCGATGCGGGCGACGTTGGCGCGTGTCCCCAGCACCGCGTCCATCGCCCGCACCACTTCGGGATTGGGGTGCATCGGGAACACAACCGCCACGTCGGGCCGGTCGGCGATGCGGCCGATGGCGCGCGCGATCGCCGCCATGCCTTCGCCGAAATTCTCACGGCGGTGGGTGGTGACGAGGACGAGGCGCTGGCCGGCGAAGCGGGCGGCGATCCCGTCCAGACCGCCCGCCAGCGCCGGGTCGGCGGCGATGCGGCCCTGCGTCCAGAGCAGGGCGTCGATCACCGTGTTGCCGGTGACGTGGATGGTCGCGGGATCGATGTTCTCGCGCCGCAGCGCCGCCGCCGCCGTTTCGGTGGGCGCGAAGTGCAGCTCCGCGATCGGCGCGACAATGCGGCGGTTCACCTCCTCGGGCCAGGGATGATAGATGTCGCCCGACCGCAGCCCCGCCTCGACATGCGCGACCGTCACCCGCCGGTAATAGGCGGCGAGCGCCCCCGCCATCGCGGTCGCAGTGTCGCCCTGGACGACCACCAGGTCGGGTCGCTCGGCGTCCATCACCTCGCCCAAGCCGACGAGCAATCGCGCCGTCAGCCGGTCGAGCGACTGGCCCGGCTCCATCAGGTCGAGGTCGATGTCCGGCACCAGGTCGGCGATCGCCAGTACCTGGTCGAGGAGGCCGCGATGCTGCGCGGTGACGCAGGTGCGCACCGTCAGCCCCGGCCGCACCGCCAGCGCGCGCACCACCGGGAACAGCTTGATCGCCTCGGGCCGGGTGCCGAAGATGACGAGAACGCGCTTGGTCATGGCAACCCTCCTATTCCCGCAGGTTTAAGGACGCGCTAAGCGCGACCGCAAAGGGGAATGCGATGACGATCAAGCCGCTGCGCAAGGCGGTGTTTCCGGTGGCGGGGTTGGGGACGCGCTTCCTGCCGGCGACCAAGGCGATGCCCAAGGAGATGCTGACCGTCGTCGACAAGCCGCTGATCCAGTACGCCGTCGAAGAGGCGCTGGAGGCGGGGATCGAGCAAATCATCTTCGTCACCGGCCGCGGCAAGGCGGCGCTGGAGGATCATTTCGACGTCTCCTACGAGCTGGAGGCGACGATGCGCGCGCGGGGCAAGAGCCTCGACCTGATCCACGGCATCCGCCAGCGGCCGGGCAGTCCGGTGTACGTGCGCCAGCAGGAGCCGCTGGGCCTTGGCCACGCCGTCTGGTGTGCGCGCGAGATCGTCGGCGACGAGCCGTTCGCGGTGCTGCTGCCCGACGAGCTGATGGTCGGCAGCCCCAATTTCCTCGCGCAGATGGTGGAGGCGTACAACCAGGTCGGCGGCAACGTGATCGGCGCGCTGGAGGTGCCGGACGAGGAGACCGACAAATACGGCATCATCTCGCCGGGCCGCACTGAAGGTCCGCTGGTCGAGGTCACCGCCCTGGTCGAGAAGCCAGCCCGCGGCACCGCACCGTCAAACCTGATGATCCCCGGCCGCTACATCCTTCAGCCCGAGGTGATGCGGGTGCTGGAGGCGGGCGAGAAGGGCGCGGGCGGCGAGATCCAGCTGACCGACGCCATGGCGCGGCTGATCGGGACGCAGCCGTTCCACGGCTTCACCTTCGCCGGCCAGCGCTACGATTGCGGCGACAAGGCCGGGTACATCCAGGCGAACCTGGCGTTGGCACTCGCCCGCGACGACATCGGCCCGCAGGTGCGCAGCTTCGCGCAGGCGCTGCTGGCCTAGCGATGCGCGTGCTGGTCACCGGTGTGGCCGGCTTTATCGGCTTCCACGTCGCGGCGGCGCTAGCGGCGCGGGGCGACGCGGTGATCGGGATCGACAATCTCGATCCTTATTACTCGGTGCGGCTGAAGCGCGATCGGCTGGCGCAGCTGCCGGCCGGGGTGCGGGTGATCGAGGCCGACTTCGCCGACGCCGCCGCGCTGGCGCGGGCGCTCGACGGCGAGGCGTTCGACCGCATCGTCCATCTCGGCGCGCAGGCGGGGGTGCGCCACTCGATCGACAACCCCGCCGCCTATGGCCGGGCGAACCTCGTCGGCCAGCTCAACATCCTCGAACTCGCCCGGGCGCGGCGGGTCGAGCATCTGGTCTATGCCTCCTCCTCGTCGGTCTATGGCGATGCGGGGGCGGGGCCCTTGTCGGTGAAGGCGCGCGCCGACCGGCCGGTGTCGCTCTATGCCGCAACCAAGCGGTCGGGCGAGCTGATGACGGAGAGCTATGCGCACCTTTATCGCCTGCCGACGACGGGGCTGCGCTTCTTCACCGTCTATGGTCCGTGGGGCCGGCCCGACATGGCGGTGTGGCTGTTCACCGCCGCCATCCTGGAGCGACGGCCGATCCGGGTGTTCAACGGCGGCGCGCTGCGGCGCGACTTCACCTATATCGACGACATCGCCGCCGGTGTGCTCGCCGCGCTCGACCGCCCGCCGAGCGATGACGGCGGCGCGAGCCCGCACCTGATCTACAATATCGGCCACGGCCGGCCGGAAGCACTGGGCGACCTGATCGCTGCGATCGAGGCGGCCTGCGGCGAGCCGGCGATCCGCGAGCTGGTGCCGATGCAGCCGGGCGACGTCACCGCGACCTTCGCGGACATCGCGCCGATCGCGCGCGACCTGGGCTATGCGCCAATTACCACGATCGCCGAGGGCGTGCCGCGCTTCGTTGACTGGTATCGCCGTTACGTCGCCACCTGACCGCAGCGGCAGCCCGGGTCCTTGGGCAACGTGAGAGTCCGAAAACGCATCGCCAGCGCGTCGACCAGCAGCAGCCGCCCGGCCATATCCTCCCCGAACGGAACGCACGACCGGATCACCTCCAGCGCGGCGAGGCTGCCCATGATGCCCGCCACCGGCCCGAGCACGCCCTCATCGGCGCAGGTCGCGGCCTCGCGCTCCGGTCCATTGCCGACGAAGCAGCGATAGCAGGGCTTGTCCGCCTCCCAGCCGCGGAACACGCCGAGCTGGCCTTCCAGCTGGATCACCGACGCGGCGACCAGCGGCACCCGCGCCGCCAGCGCCGCATCGGCGACGGCAAGGCGGGTGGCGAAATTGTCGGAGCCGTCGAGGACGACGTCGATGCCGGCCAGCAACGCCGGCGCTGCGGCCGCGTCGATGCGGATGCGGCGGGTCTCGACCGCGACCTGCGGGTTGAGCCGCGCCACCGCCGCCGCAGCCGCCTCGACCTTCGCTGTGCCGGCATCGGCAGTGGCGTAGATCGTCTGGCGCGCGAGGTTGGAGGCATCGACCACGTCGTCGTCGACCAAGACCAGCCTGCCGACTCCCGCAGCGGCGAGGTACTGGATCGCGGGCGAGCCGATGCCGCCGGCCCCGATCACCAGCACGCTCGCCGCCTTCAGCCGCAGCTGGCCGCTGCCGCCGACCTCCTTGAGGATGACGTGGCGGGCGTAGCGGGCCAGCTCCTCGTCGGAGAGGGTCATCGCCCCGTCGACCCGAAGCCTCCGCTGCCGCGCACCGTCTCGTCGAGCACGTCCACCTCGGCGATTGCGGCACGCTGAACGGCGGCGGGGACCAGCTGGGCGATGCGCTCGCCACGCTGCACCGTGAACGGCTCCGCGCTGTGGTTGATGAGCAGCACCTTCACCTCGCCGCGATAGTCGGCGTCGATCGTGCCCGGCGTGTTGAGGCAGGTGATGCCGTATTTGAGCGCCAGACCCGAGCGCGGCCGCACCTGCACCTCATAGCCGACCGGGATGGCGATGGCGAAGCCAGTCGCCACCGCCGCGCGCTCACCGGGCGCAAGCGTCAGCGTCTCGGCGGCGACGATGTCGAGCCCGGCGGCGTGCTCGGTCGCATAGGCGGGGAGGGGCAGCGCGTCGCCATGCGGCAGGCGGCGAAGCTGGAGCGTGATCGAGGTCATGGCGCGTCCTCCAGCGCATCGGCGATGCGGGCGGCGAGCCGCGCGGCGACTTCCCGCTTGGGTGCGCGCTCCCAGTGTTCGACGCCGGCCGCGGTGACGAGGTGAACGGTGTTGGCCGCGCCGCCCATGACGTCGCCCGACACGTCGTTGGCGACGATCCAGTCCGCCCCCTTGCGCGAGCGCTTGGCGACAGCGTGCTCGACCACCCGCTCGGTCTCGGCCGCGAAGCCTATCAGCAGGCGCGGGCGGTCGGTGCGAGCGGCGAGCCCGGCAAGGATGTCGGGGTTCTCGACCAGCGTCAGGACGGCGGGAGCGTCGCCCTTCTTGACCTTCTGCGCCGCCGGCTCGACCCGCCAG
>NZ_CAHJXA010000110.1 GCF_903644135.1 Sphingomonas bacterium
GCGCGGATGCTCGACGCCTATGACGATCTCTACCGCCACGTCCTGACCGAAGCACGCGCCGCGTGACCCGGCCGCCGCGCGTCCTCCACCTGTCGAGCCTCTATCCACCGCACATCGTTGGCGGGGCCGAGCGGTCGGTCAGTATGCTCGCCGAGGCGCAGGCGGCGGCGGGCTGGAGCGTCGCCGCCGCCTGCCTGACGCCGGGCGAAGCGGTCGAGGAAAGGCGCAACGGCGTCGAGGTCCATAGAATGCCGCACGGCAACGACTTCTGGCTGGAGGACTGGCTGAGCCACACCCCCCGCCAGCGCGAATGGGCGAAGTTCAAGCAGCAGGCCAATTTCGGCATCGAGCGGCGTTTCGGGGCGGTCATCGACCGCTTCCGGCCCGACGTCATCAACACCCATTCGCTGGTCGATATCTCGACTCGCGTCTGGCACGCGGCGGGGAAGCGCGGGGTGCCGGTGGTGCACACGCTGCGCGACTTCGACCTGCTGTGCGCGGCGAGTTCGATGTATCGCGAGACCGGCCCCTGCACTCACCGGCACCTCAAATGCCGCATCCTTACCTTCACCAAGCAGTTCGACCAGCGGCTGGTGACGGCGGTGACGGCGGTGGGCGCGGAGGTGCTGGCGCGGCACCTGCGCTACGGGTTCTTCGGCCATGTCGCGCCCGAGCGGCGGCAGGTGATCTGGAACACCGCAAGCGTCGACGGGATCGCAGCCAGTTACCAGAAGCCGCCGCTCTCCGGCCCGATCACCTTCGGCTATCTCGGCCGGATCAGCCCGGAAAAGGGCGTCGACACGCTGTTGAAAGCCGCGCGGCTGCTGCCGCCGACCGGCTGGCGGCTGTTGATCGCCGGCGCGGCGCTCGGGCCGATCGCACCCTATGAGGAGCTTGCGCGCGGATTACCGGTCGAGTTCGTCGGCTTCCAGAAACCCAAGGCGCTGTTCGACCGCATCGACCTGCTCGTCGCGCCATCCTTATGGGCGGAGCCGCTCGGCCGCACGGTGTTGGAGGCATACCAGGCGCATGTCCCGGTCATCGGCGCGCGCAGCGGCGGCATCGCTGAGATCATCGCCGACGACGCCTGGCTGGTGCCGCCCGGCGATGTGCAGGCCCTCGCCGATCGGATGAGGCGCGTGTTGGTCGAGGGCAGGCCGACGTCGCCGGCAGGGCGCGACCGGGTGGTCGCCCGGACCACGCCGGAGGCAGTGGCGGCGGCGTTCGCCGGCGTCTACGCCGACGTGCTGGGCCGCTCCGAACTGGTTCAGTAGGCACCCCTGCCGCTGAGCACGCTGCGCGCCGTGCCGATCAGCACTCGCGCATAGAGCTGCGGCGACATGCGCCGCGCCATCAGGCTGTCCATCGCCACCCGGCGGCGATAGCCGGTGTCGTTGCGGCCGCTGATCTGCCAGATGCCGGTGATGCCCGGCCGTACCGAGCAATAATCGACGAAGCGCCGGCCATAACGGGCCACCTCCGCCGCGACGATCGGGCGCGGGCCGACCAAACTCATCTCGCCGCGAAGGATATTGAACAGCTGCGGCAGCTCGTCGAGGCTGGTCTTGCGCAGGATACGGCCGATGGCGGTGACGCGCGGATCGTGACGCAGCTTCTGGTCGCGGTGCCACTCGGCCCGAGCCGCCGGGTCGCTCGCCAGCAACCGCGCCAGCCGGGCGTCGGCGTCGGGTGCCATCGACTGGAACTTGTAGCACAGGAAGGTCCGCCCATCCTTGCCATAGCGGCGATGGCCGTACAGCGGCGAGCCGCCACCCGTCAGCCCGATCAGCAGGGCAATCCCCAGCATCAATGGCGACAGCAGCATGAGGAGCAGAAACGCCGCCGTCACGTCAACGACCTTCAACGATCGACGGCCGTGATCAACAAGGGGTGAAAGATTGGGGATGCCGGTCATGGTTACTCACTCGTAAACGATAGACCAGTAACGCGGCTCGTCTCGCAAGTAGCCAGCCCGTCAGGCTGATTTCCGCAACTTGGGGCCGCAGCGCATCAAATGACGTGCTGATTTATGCTGCGACTGCGAAATCATAACATGCGTTGCAGTGGCTGCCGGCCAAATGCATCATTGGATGTGTCGGAAGAGCTGGAATCACTTGCTGCTGGCACTACCGCCAGTTCGGCGATGGGCAGCGACTAGCTGAAACTCGGGGCGGCCTGTCCGTCGAGCATCACGAAACAACGGCAAAAGCGGTGCGCGAGCATCAATGGAGGTTCTATGCCTGCAACATTCGCGTTGCGCAGCGTGGCGATGTGTCTAGCGATCGGGCTGTGCGCCTCGTCGCCGGCGCAGCAAGTGCCCGGGGATGGCGGGGCCTCGTCCGGGCGGACGATGCCCGATTTGCCCACCTATGCCTATGCCCTGTCCGGCGGCGATCGCGTGCGGGTGGTCGTCTTCGGCGATGCGAGCCTGGGCGGCGAGTTCACCATCAGCGGCTCCGGCTTCATCTCGCTGCCCTTGATCGGCGAGGTCGATGTGCGCGGGTTGACCTCGACGCAGCTGCAAGCACGCATCGCCGCGCGGCTGGCCGACGGCTACCTCAAGGATCCGCGCGTCGCGGTGGAGGTGCTGTCGACCCGGCCGTTCTACATTCTGGGCGAGGTCAACAAGCCCGGGCAATATCCCTTTGCCGACGGGCTGACCATGCTGGGCGCGGTCGCGCAGGCGGGCGGCTATACCTATCGCGCCAAGACCGGGCGAGCGTTCATCAAGCATGCCGGCCAGGACGTGGAGGTCAGCCGGCCGGTCACCGCAACCACCATGGTGGCTCCCGGCGACACCATCCGCATCAAGGAGCGCTGGTTTTGAGGCACGACGCTAAACGGCGTCTATGCGCCGCCCTGCCGTTGATCCTGGCCACCGGCTGGGCCGCCCCGGCAGCCGCGCAGCTGCTGCAGGACGCGCCCACCGTCGCGATACCGCCGCCGCCGCCGATCACCACCGCGCAGTCGGTGTTCGCGCGGCAACAGGAGGTCACCGTCGTCGACCGGATGCTCCCCGCCTTTTCGGCGCAGGGCACGAAGATCGGTGGCTTCGACGTCTTCCCCGCCCTGGCGATCGGGCCGCTCTATACCTCCAACATCTTCGCCAACAACGCCAACCGGCATGGCGACGTCGCCGTCGTCGTTCGGCCGGAGCTGACCGTGCGGACCAGCGCGGGGCCGTATCAGCTGGAGGCGTTCGGCCGCGGCGACCTGCGCCGCTATGCGAGCTACGGCAGCGAGAATACCGAGGAGGGACTTGGCGGCGTTGACGGCAGCGTCGCGATCGGTGCGCTCAGCAGCCTGTCCGCAGGGGCGAGCTATGGCTCGCTGATCGAGCCGCGCTATGCCGCCGACTCGCCGGTCGATGCCGCCCGTCCGCTCAGCTACACCAGCCTCGACGCCTTTGCCGGTGCCACCGTCGAAGGGGCCAGCACCCGCGTCATCCTGCGCGGCGACCTGTCGAGCCTTCGCTTCCGCGACGCGAGCAGGGTCGGTGGCGGCACCTTGTTGACGCGCGATCGCGACCGACGCCGCTACCAGGGCCTCGTCCGGGTCGAACGGTCGCTGAGCCCCGCCGTGTCGCTGTATGGCGCGGCGAGCGCCAACAAGATCGACTACAGCCTGCCGATCGCCGGCGTCGGCACCCGCGACTCCAAGGGGTACGGCATCTATGTCGGCTCCAGCTTCCAGGCGACGTCGCTGCTGCGCGGCGACGTTCGCATCGGTTACATCCGCCAGAACTTCGACCTTGCCGGCGTTCGCCCGCTGTCGGGGCTGGGCGCGCTGGGGACGCTGACCTTCTCGCCCACCCGGCTGTGGACCATCACCGCCCGGGGCGAGAGCAGCATCGAGGACAGCGGCGTGCCGGGCAGCGGCGGCTATCTGCATCGCGGCGGCTCGCTGCGCGCCGACAACGAACTGCGCCGCTACCTTATCGCCTCGATCGAGGGCGGTTATTTCCGCGACACCTATCGCGGCATCCAGCGGCGCGACAGCCTGCCCTATGCCGATGCCAGCGTGACCTACCTGTCGCGCAACCACTGGAACGCGCGGCTCGGCTATCGCTACCTCGCGCGCAGCTGCACCTGCTCCGTCGGCGTGACCGACTTCGACGATCATCGCGTCTCGGCGACGCTGACTTTTCAGATCTGACCGGAGCCCAGACCCATGGCCAGCCTTCCCGCCCCGTATGTTCCGCCGTCCGGCCTCCGCCAGATGCTCGTCCCGGCCGATCGGCCCGCGTCGGCGACCGGCGTGTTCGACCTCATCAAGACCTATCGCCGGCACCTTGCGCTGTTCCTGCTCGTCGCCGGCGCGATCATGCTGGTGGTGGTAGCCTTCACCCTGCTCCAGACACCCGGCTACACCGCCACGGCGACGCTGGTGATCGCGCCGCATCCGGCCGAGATCGGATCGGACCGGACGACCGCGCTGAGCGACCCCGCCGCCGATTCGAGCGTCGACACCCAGGTCGAGCTGCTGAAGAGCCGGACGCTGGCCGGGCTGGTCGTCGATCGGCTCGGCCTGACCGGCGATGCGCGCTTCGACGACCTGATCCGCGCGCCCTCGCTGCGCGACCGCGTGCCGTTCCTCGCCGCATCGACCACGCCGGTCGCGCTCGCCAGCCGCCGCGACGCCGCGATCGAGCGGCTGCTGCAGGTGCTGGAGGTTCACCGCACCGCGCAGACCTTCGCGCTCTCCATCGGGTTCGCCCATCACGACCGCCGCCTGGCGACCGCGATCGTCAACACCTTCGCCAGCGAGTTCGTCGCCCAGTCCACCTCCGTCAAGCGCGAGGGCTCCCAGTCCGCCGATGGCCTGCTCCGCGGCCAGCTCGACGGCGCCCGCCGCGAGGTCGAGGCCGCCGACGGCGCGCTCGGCCGCTACAAGGTGGCGCACAACCTGATGAGCGTGCAGGGCGGCACCATCGCCGAGCAGCAATTGTCGTCGCTCGACGGCCAGGTCGCGCTGGCCAAGGCCGGCGAGGCGGAAGCCACCGCGCGGCTGCAGACCGCGCGCCAGCAGCTGGCGCGCGGATCGTCCGGCGACGATCTGGGCGAGGCGCTGGGCTCGCCGGTGATCCAGCAGCTGCGCAGCCAGCGCGCGGTCGTCAGCGGCCAGGTCGCCGACCTGGGTGGCAAATACGGTCCCAAATATCCGCCGCTCGCCGCCGCGCAGCGACAGGTCGCCGATATCGACGCGCAGATCCAGGGCGAGATCAAGCGCACCATCTCCAACCTGGAGGCGCAGCGCGAGGTCGCGTCGCGGCGCACCGGCTCCCTGTCGGGCAGCGCCGGCGGCGCGCGTGCGCAGGTGGTCAACAACAACGTCGCCTCCATCGCGCTGGGCGGCCTGCAACTGCGCTCCGACACCGCGCACCAGAGCTATGCGGCTTTGCTTAACCGCCTCAACGAGATCGGCTCGCAGGCAGCGACGACCCAGTCCGACGCGCGGGTGGCGAGCTTCGCGGCGATCCCGATCAAGGCCAGCTCGCCCAACCTGCCGATCAACCTGCTGGTCGGCGCGCTGCTCGCCACCGCCGTCGGGCTGGGCGTCGTGTTCCTGCGCCAAGGCACCGATCGCGGCATCAGCACGCTGGAGGATGTCGAGGGCCGGCTGCAGCTTCCTTATCTGGCCGGGCTGCCGACGCTGGGCTCGGCGGTGCGCTACGTCGGCGGCAGCGATCCGATCAGCGCGCTCGTCGACCATAGCGGCTCGGCCTATGCCGAGGGCTTCCGCAATCTCGCCGCCTCGGTGCTGCAGGCGGCGGGCGAGGGCAAGGTGCGGACGATCGCGCTGACCTCGGCCTTGCCCAACGAGGGCAAGACGACGGCGGCGATCGGGCTGGCGCGGGTGGTGGCGATGGGCGGTGCCAAGGTCGTGCTGGTCGACGCCGACATGCGCCGCCCCAGCATCGCCAACGCGCTCGGCCTGCGCCCCGCCGTCGGTTTGCAACAGGTGCTGGAGGGCGAAGCGGACCTCGACGAGGCGCTGGTGCGCGACACCGATTCGCCGCTCACCATCCTGCCGATGCTGCGCTCGGGGCCGACCGGCACGACGGCGCTGAGCGACGGCAGCTTCGACGCGCTGATCGAGCAATTGAAGCACCGGTTCGACGTCGTGATCTTCGACGCCTCGCCGGTGCTGCCGGTGGTCGACGGCCGGCTGGTGGCCAAGAAGGCGGATGCGACGGTGTTGCTGGTCCGCTGGCGCAAGACCCCCGATGCAGCGGTGGAGATGGCGATCCACCTCCTCCAGTCGCTCGGCGTCAAGATGACCGGCGTGGCGCTCAGCCGCGTCGACCTCAAGGCGCTGTCGCGTTCCGGCTATGGCGACCCTGCCCAGTTCATGGGGTCGTACAGCAGCTATTACACCAATTGACGGTCGTGGCATTGCCGAACGGCGATCCCCGCGGCAGCGGCCGGGCGCTCAGCACCGAGCTGCTGCTCCACCGCCTGCGCGGCCTCAACCCGCTGGGGCCGCGGGAGATCGAGCTTGTCCTGTCGCTGGGCGAGCAGCCCAAGCACCATGCCGCCGGCACCACCATCTGCCCACATGAGGACGGCAGCCCGCATCCGCGCCTGATCATCGGCGGCTGGGCGTGCCGGCCGCGCGTCATGCTCGACGGCCGCCGCCAGATGCTGGGCCTGCTGCTGCCCGGCGATATGATGGGCGATCGCGGCGAGCGGCGACCGCTGGCGCTCAATCCGGTGATCGCGCTGACGCCGTTGCGCACGATCGGCGTCGGCCCGCTGGTGCAGGCGGTGCGGACCTGCCCGGACGACTATCCCGGCCTGACCCGCGCGCTGACCGCGATCGACCGGGCGGAAGAGACGGCGCTGCTCGATCACATCGTCCGCCTGGGCTGCCAGAGCGCGCGGCAGCGCATCTGCCATCTGCTGCTCGAACTCTACCAGCGGCTGTCGGCGATAGGCTTCGTCCACAACGACGCATATCCGATGCCGCTGACCCAGGACACGCTGGGCGAGGCGCTCGGCCTCAGCCTCGTGCACGTCAACCGGGTGGTGTCGCAGCTTCGTCGCGAGCGGCTGGTGCTGATCCGCAACGGCGTCGTCACGATCGAGGATTTCCCGCGGCTGGCGCTGCTCGCCGATCGGGTAGACCCGACCCGCGAGGGCGTCGCGGCCTGAAGGAGGGGGCCGGAGCGCTGACGCCGCTGGTCCGCCCGCTGCCGGCGGGCGACGGGCCCTGGCTCCTCGACGGCGGGATGCGGCTGGCGATCGGCCAAGCGGCCGATCGTCAAAATCTGACCGTTCTCATCGCCCCCGATGGTACGCCTGCGTCGATCAGCCGGAGCATGGCGGCAGGCCGATGCGCGGTCGTTGTCGGCCCGGCGGGATCGGTCGGCCTCGACATCGAGACGATCGCGCGCATCGAGCTGAATGCGACCTCGCAGGATAGCTGGCTGGCACCAGACGAGCGCTCGCTCATCGACGGCGCGAAGGCCCCCGCGATGGAGCTGGCGTGCCGCTGGGTCCTCAAGGAAGCCTATGGCAAGGCGCTGGGCGTCGGCCTGGCGTTGCCGCTGGACCAGCTGTCCTTCCGGTCGCGCCGCGGCGGGGTCAGCCTTGAGGGAGCAGCCGCTCCGCCCCGCAGCGACGGCTGGGCCTTCCGGCTCTACCGCCATGCCGACCTGATCGTCGGGCTCGCCGCTCGGGCCGACCGTCAGGCGGCGATGCCGTTCGCCCCCGTTGGCAGGAAGCCGCCGACGCCGCTGCTCGACAGGTAGAGCGCCTTCAGCACCTGCGCATTGGTGCGCGTGAACGGGATCGGGCGGCTGTCGGCATCGAGCAGGTTGGAACTGGCTCCGTTCGCGCCGGCCAAGGTCTGGTCGCCGACATCGCTGCCGTCGAACGCGGCGAGCATCGTGCCCGCGCCGGTCAGCACCGTGCCAATCGACGAGTCGGCGCTCGCCTGGTCGTCGAGCAGCGAGCGGATCAGCCCGCCATGATAGATGGCATCGGCCAGTTGCGACTGGAGGACGGCCTGGTCGGCCGGATCGCTGCTCTGCGCCAGCAGGGTGCGATAGGCCGCCGCCACGGCGTTCTCGACGAAGAAGGCGCCGATCAGGAAGTTGGCGTCGCTGGCGTAAGGGTCGAAGCCAGCGCCTGCCCCCGCGACGCCGGCACCGCGCGCGGCGACGGAGAAGGCACCGGTGGAGCTTGCCGACAGGTCGAGTTGCGGCTGGGCGGCGGTCAGCGCGCCGATGCGGCCGCGCAGCGCGACCACATGCGCCTGCTTGTCGTCGGCCAGCTCGGCGGCATGGGCGG
>NZ_CAHJXA010000111.1 GCF_903644135.1 Sphingomonas bacterium
GCTTGCCGAGCCGCTGGGCTGCCAGGCGGCGGGCGGCGGGGTCGATCTCGATCGCGTCGACCTCGCCAAAGGTCGCCAGCATCGCCAGGTTATGGCCGGTGCCGCAGCCGATCTCCAGGATGCGCGCATCGGCGGGCAGGTTGGCGAAGCGCGATAGATAGTCCGCCAGGATGTCGCGCCGCGCCCGATACCACCAATGGGTGGAGTCATGCGCCGCCATGCGATCATAGACGACCCGGTCCATCGGTCAGCGATAGACCCAGTTGCGCTGCAACCCGAAGGTGACGAGCGGCGTCACGAACACCGCCGGCACCAGCGACCACCAGGTCGGGCCGTGCATCAGCGGCCCGGTGCTGATCCAGATGAAGCACTGGTTGAGCGCGAAGCCGAGCAGCTGCACGAGGAGGAAGCGGTGCGCGGTCCGCTCGTCGCGGCTGCCATGGCCGCGGAACGAGAAGCGGCTGTGCGCGACATGGCCGACCGCCGCCGCCGCCAGGAACGCGATCGTCCCCGCCACCAGCGGCCACACCGCCCCCGGTCCCAGCCACAGCACGCGATGACCATAGGTGGCGAGCGGCCAATAGACGCAGGCGTAGAAGCCGGTGACGGCCAGCCCGGTGAAGCCGAAGCGCACCAGCTGGCCGATCACGCCGCTCGTCCGCCACACCTCGACCTGTCGGTGGATCGCCGTCACGCTTGCCCTTTTGCCGGCCGGCGATAGAGCGGCGGCTCGGGGCGGGCATTAAAGCGAGTGAGCGCGTGAGGGAAGCACCTTCGCAGAAGGCTGCGGCCGATCCGGCGTTGGACGACCGCCGGAGCGCGTTCGTTCGCGATCTGGCCATCGACTTTGATCGGCGCTGGATCGTGCTGACGCTGGTCGCCTGGGCGGCGATCGTCGCCTGGTACCTGTTCGACGACTGGAACCGCATCCGCTGGCTGGCGCTGGGCGATACCGACGACAATATGCGCCTGGCGCAGGTGCGCGCCTGGATGGGTGGGCAGGGCTGGTACGACCTGCGCCAATACCGGCTGAACCCGCCGGCCGGGTTCGACATCCACTGGAGCCGGCTGGTCGACCTGCCGCTCGCCGGGCTGATCCTGTTCTTCCGCCTGTTCACCTCGGACGCCTGGGCGCAGAAGCTGGCTTGCGGGGTCGCGCCGCTGCTGCCGCTCAGCCTGGCGCTGCTGGGGCTGGCGGCAACCGCGCGGCGGCTGGTCGCGCCGCTCGCCTGGCCGCTGGCGGTCGCGGGCGTGCTGTTCGCCGGCGCGACGATGATGATGTTCGCGCCCGAGCGGATCGATCATCACGGCTGGCAGCTGGCGATGCTCAGCCTCACCGTCGCCGGCCTGTGCGATCCGCACGGGCCGCGGGGAGGCGCATTGGTGGGAATCGCCAGCGCGGTGTCGCTGACCATCGGGCTGGAGATGCTGCCCTTTGCCGGCATGGCAGGCGCGATCATCGCTCTGCGCTGGATCTGGCAGCGCGAGGAGGCCCCGCGGCTCTCCGCCTATGCGCTGACCCTCGGCGGCGGCTGCGCGGCGGGCTATGCGGCGTTCGCGTCCTATGCCGACCGGGTGCCGCGCTGCGATGCGCTGACGCCGGTGTGGCTGTCGGTGATGGTCGCGGCCGGCGCGCTGCTGTTCGTGCTCGCCTGGACCAGCCCGGCGCAGCGCATGGTGCGGCTGGCGATGGCGGTGGTGGCAGGCGGGATCATCGCCGCAGGCTTCGCGCACCAGTTCCCGCAATGCCTGGGGCGGCCAGAGCAGGTCTCGCCCGAGCTGGCGCGTGCCTGGCTCGACAATGTCCGCGAGGCCAAGCCGATCTTCCGCCATCCGTTCCGCACCGCCTTTCCGATCGCGGCGCTGCCGGTGGCGGGGCTGATCGGCGCATGCGTCGCGACCTGGCGGACGCGGCGGCGGCTGCTGGCGGAGGGCCGTTCGCTGGCCGAGCCGGTCATGGTCGGCTGGGTGTCGGTGACGCTGTTCACCGCCTTTGCCTGCGTCGCGCTGTGCTGGCAGGTGCGCTTCGGCCCGGGCGCGCAGATGCTGGCGGTGCCGGGCGCGGTAGCCTTGGTGTGGTGGCTGGGGCCGCTGCTGCTCAACCACCGCTCGCTCGCCGTACGCGTGTTTGGGCCGGTGCTGGGTTTTCTGCTGGTGACAGGCCTGTTCGCCAACCTGATCGTCCAGCACACCGGCGTCGACCGGCCGAGCCGCTACACCCAGCGCGTCAACCGCGCGACCGGGCGCTGCATGACCCAGCCGGCGCTGGAGCCGCTCGACGCCTATGCCAAACAGACGGTGTTCACCTTCATCGACCTCGGCCCGCGGCTGATCGTGCTGAGCCACCATGACGCCATCGCCGGGCCGTACCATCGCAACGGCGACGCGATGCTTGACGTGCAGCACGCGTTTCAGGGATCGCCCGACCAGGCGCACGCGATCATGCGGCGGCACCGCGCGACGCTGTTGCTGGTATGCCCCAACATGGCCGAATCGACGGTGTACCGCGCGCGGGCGCCGCGCGGCTTCTACGGCCAGCTCGCGCACAATCGGAAGTTCGCGTGGCTGACGCCGCTGCCGCTGCCGCGTGGCTCGCCGCTGCGGCTGTTCCGGATCGGCTAGCCCAGCGACACCTGCAGCCCGTCCATCACGAACTGCACCGCCAGCGCCGCGAGCAGGACGCCGAGCAGCCGGGTGATCACCGCCTCGATCTTCGCGCCCAGCACCCGCATGATCGCCCCCGCTGCGAGCAGCGAGGCGAGCATCAGCGCGAGGTTCGCGCCCAGCGCCGCCAGCACCACGCCCTTGCCCTGCCAGCCCGCGTTGCGCGCCATCAGCAGCATAACCGACGCGATCGAGCCCGGGCCGGCGATCATCGGCATCGCCATCGGGAAGATCGACACGTCCTCCGCCTCGCCGGTCGCGGCGACCTGCGCGGCGCGGTCCTCGCGCTTCTGGGTGCGGCGCTCGAACACCATCTCCAGCGCGATCAGGAACAGCATGATGCCGCCGGCGATGCGGAAGCTGGCGAGACTGATGCCGAGCCCGTGGAGCAGCGCCTGCCCGACCAGCGCGAACACCAGCAGGATGCCCGCCGCGACCCCGACCGCGCGGATCGCCATCGCCCGGCGATGGAGCGCAGTCGCGCCGCTGGTCAGCCCGGCGAAGATCGGCGCGCAGCCCGGCGGATCGATCACCACGAAGAAGGTGATGAACGAGGAGACGAACAGCTCCAGCATCAGATCGCGGGATCGGGCGTGACCCCCTCGCGCCGGCAGGCCGAGACATAGGTGTTGCGGATCAGGCAGGCGATCGTCATCGGTCCGACCCCGCCCGGCACCGGCGTGATCGCGCCCGCCACCGCGCTGACGCCGGCGAAATCGACGTCGCCGACGAGGCCGGCATCGGTGCGGTTGATGCCGACGTCGATCACGCTCGCACCCGGCTTGATCCAGTCGCGGGTGACGAGGCCGGGGATGCCGACCGCCGCGACGACGATGTCGGCTGCACGCACATGCGCGGCGGCGTTGCGGGTGCGGCTGTGGACGGTGGTGACGGTGCAGCTTTCCGCCAGCAATAGCTGCGCCATCGGCTTGCCGACGATGTTGGAGCGGCCGATCACCACCGCCTCCAGCCCCGCCAGCTGCGGCCGCACGTCCCGGATCAGCAGCAGGCAGCCGAGCGGCGTGCACGGCACGAAGCCGGCGATACCGGTCGCCAGTCGCCCCGCATTGACCGGGTGGAAACCGTCGACATCCTTGTCGGGATCGATCGCCTGGATCACCGCGCGCTCGTCGATCTGCTTGGGCAGCGGCAACTGGACAAGAATGCCGTCCACCGCCGGATCGGCGTTGAGCGCGGCGACCAGCGCGAGCAGCTCGTCGGCGCTGGCCGTCGCGGGCAGGCGATGCTCGATGCTGGTCATCCCCGCCTCGCGCGTGGCGCGGGCCTTGCTGCGGACATAGACCGACGAGGCAGGGTCCTCGCCGACCAGCACCACCGCGAGCCCGGGCACGCGGCCGCTTGCCGCGTGCAGCACCGCCACCGCGCTCGCCACTTGCGCGCGCAACGCCGCCGCGCGCGCTTTCCCGTCGATGATCGCTGCCGTCATGGGCTGCCGCATAAAGGCTTGCGGCGGTCTTCGCCAGCATTGCGGCGATGGTGCCGAAACGGATTGTTAGGCGGTGGTTAAGCTCTTCGTGCGCACGGTATGGCCCGATCCGCCATGCCGCTGCCCAGCCACCCTCCCAGCTACGTAACCGACCGGCCGCGATCCCGTCGGGAAAAGCGTGCCAGTTATCGACCTGCCGCGGTGTCGGTCGTCGCGGCACAACAGCGTGAACCCGCCCTCAGCGACGCCTTACAGACGCAGCACGGTCAATGGCCGGCGGCCGTTCGGATCGCACTGCCGATCATCGTGTCGTCCTTGCTGTGGTACGGCATTATCTCCTTGCTCCGCCTGCTTTAATTTTCAAGACTTGGCCGGGACCCGAGCATCATCAGGTGCCGAGTCGCGGGGGGAGTCGACGGACAATGGCCGACTGGGCGGCACCGATGGTCGTGTCTCGACGTCGAGCGTATCGGCCAGCGTCGTCCGCCCGATCGACGGCAAGCGATCGCGCCGGCCGCTGCCGCGACATCGTGCTGGCCCTGATCGCGCTGGTGTTCCTGCTGCCGATGCTGGTAGCCATCGCGCTGTTGATCATGCTGGCCAACCCGGGGCCGCCGTTCTTCGCGCAGACGCGGATCGGCCGGGGCGGCCGGTCATTCCGTTGCTACAAGTTCCGCACGATGGCGGTCGATGCGGAGCGGCGGCTGCAGGAGCATCTGCGCGACGAGCCGATGTGGCGGGAATGGGCGACGAACCACAAGCTGCGCCGCGACCCGCGGGTGGTGGGCGTCGGCAACCTGCTGCGCCGGGCAAGCCTCGACGAGCTGCCGCAGCTCCTCAACGTCCTGCGCGGCGACATGAGCCTGGTCGGCCCGCGCCCGATCAGCGCCGCAGAGGTCGGGCGCTATGGCCGGTACTTCGCGACATATTGCCGGGTGCAGCCGGGGCTGACAGGTCTTTGGCAGGTGAGCGGCCGCAACCTGTTGCCGTATCGCCGCCGCGTCGCGCTCGACATCACCTATGTCCGGTCGCGGTCGCTGCTGCTCGACTGGCGTATCCTGCTGGTGACCGTGCCAAGCATGGTGCTGCGGCGCGGTGCCTATTGATCGGCTTCACGGCAGCAGCGGGTTGATGACCGAGGCGGCATAGGCGGCGATCAGCGCGGCCCCGGCATCACGGGGATGCGTGCCGTCGCCGGCATAGCGCGCCGTGTCGGTCGGATCGGTCAGCGCCGGCAGGTTGCCACGGTCCAGCAGCGTATAGCCCAGGCCAGCCGCCGAAGCGGCGACCTTCGCGTTGTAGCAGCGACGCGCTAGATCCATCTGCCCGCGCGTGGCCGCATAGACGTCCCATCGCCGCGGCAGGACAGTCAGCACCAGCAGCTTGAACCCCGCCGCCCGCCGGCCGGCGACGAACGGCTCCGTATGGCTGGCGAACAGTACCTCCGCATAGTTCTGCACCGCCGCCGCCGCGGTCGCCACCAGCGTCTGCGTGCCGCCGGCGGTGGCGGGCATGGACAAGGTGATGCGATCGGGACCGTCGACCGATTGGATCGTCGTACCCGCCGCGATCCCGGGTGCCTCGATCATCTGCCCCGCCCCCAGCCCGATGGTCGCCGTGAGCCCCGTTATCACCGCCGATCCTCCGGTCAGGCTGCCGGCATAGCGCGCACCCGCCGTATAGGTCGCGCCGGTTACCGTCGCCGCGGCGGCATCGGACAGGGTGACGGTACCGCCGCCGATCGCCACGACCGTGCGTAACGACGTGCCGTCGGCCCCACTTGCGCCGCCGCGGATGCTCTGGCCGACGACCAGCCCGCCTGTCGACGAGACGTTGACCAGCTGCGCCGACCCGCCAACGCTGTTGGCGGTGAAGGTCGCCGCCGGCGCGTCGAGCTGCCCCATCAAATAGGCGATGTCGTTGGTCGGCTCCATCGCGATGCACAGGTTGGTCAGCCCGGGACGGAACAGGCTGTCATTGTTATAGGCGAAAGCGCTCTGGTCCTGCAGATAGCGCCCGCCCGCCGCCAGGCTGATCACCGGCACGCGTGCCTTGAGCAGCGGGATCATCTGCCGCACCCAGCCATTGATGCCGTTGCCGCCGCTGACCGACGCCGTCCCAGCGCCATATTCGACCGAGTTGCCGTTGACGATGATCTGCGCGGTCGCGCCTGCGAAGCCGCCGGTGCCGAAGATCGCGTTCAGCGCGGTCCTGACGCTCGCCTCGTCGATGCTCGACAGCGCCGCCGAGTAGATCACCCGCGCCAGGAACTGCAGCCCGCCATCGCCGCCGCCGTCACCCTTGCCGACATGGCCGCCGGCGAAGCTGGTCGCCGACGGTGCGGCCGCGTCGTCACCGAAGATGCCATCGCAGCCGATCCGCGCCGCGCCGGCGGAACCGGTATAGGTGACGACCTGCGGCTGCATCATGGTCGCGCGCCGTCCCGTCGCCATCGCAGCGCCGCTCGTAAACGGCGCGCCGCCATCATAGGCGTTGGCCCCGAACTGCAGCGCCGCTGCGCCCTGCACCGTCCCGAGCCGCCCGGGCGAGCCGTTCTGCAGGCTGTTATAGCCATAGACGTCGAACAGGGTGACCGCCTGATGATCGCCGGTGACGCCGGCGGGCATCTGCATCGAGGTGTTGCCGACAAAGCTGAGCGGCTGCACCCCTTGCCGTGCAACCGCCGCCAGCGTCGGCCGGGCGCTCGCCACCGTTTGGGTCAGGTGCCGGCCATTGCCCGTCTGATCATAGACGATGTCGACCGCATCCCCGGCCGCGGCCAACCCGGTCATTACCGGGTTACCATCGTCGCCCGCGGTAATGGCACCGGCAACGACGGCGCGCATCGTCGCGCCGACATAGCCTGTGATCAGCCGACAGGGGCTCCACACCGCGAGGGGAGCGACCGCGACCGCGGGAAGGCCCATGACGGCCGGTGTAGCCGCGACCCCGCCCTGCGCGGTCAGGACGATCGTCTCGCCGATCATCCGCCTGCCGTCGCCCGAGGTGGCGAGGATGCCGAGCGCATAACGGCCATTGGCTGCGGGCGCACCGCTGCCCGCCAGGATCGCGTCGCCCGCGAGATGAAGCTGCGGTGGCGCGGTGCCAAAACCCGCAAAGCTGGTAGTGCCGAGGCCGAGGCCGGCAAAGGGGTCGCTCAGCGTCGCGATCGTCTCGCCCTGGCCGATGCTCGCCGGGAAGGTCGTCACGCTCGCGGCAAGGGCCGCGCCTTGGCCGGCCGCGCGGCCGGTGTCGTGGAGAGGCATGGGCCTACCACTCCTTGGCGGTGAAGGACTGGCCCGCGCTCGCACCGATCACGCTGATCGCGCCGGCCGGGACGCCGAACGACGGTGGCTCATAGAGCTGCCCGGCCGCCAGCCTGATCGCCGGCGCGCCGAGCGTCGCCGCGCCGCCGAACCCGATCCACAGATCGCCCGACGAGAGGTTCTGGATCAGGAAGCCGCGGCGGGCGGCGCTGTGGATTCTCTCAACGGTGTTCGCGGCATGGGTTGCGCTGCTGGCGTGGATTTATGTGACGCAGATTTTGATGAAACGCGGGTGAGCGTGATCCCCTCGCCCGTGGGTCGGCACATAACGCACGCATCGCAGTCTCAAACCTTTGTTGCCGCTGCGCCTGCGTCGCCTCTTTCTTTGCTTTGCAGCGCGCTTGCTTGATGCAGGTTCGCGAGCGGAGGCGACGCAGGCGTCGCCGCTACGGGCATAATGTGTTACACCAAACTGGAACCGACGCCCGCGGCGTCTTTAAAATAATGAGCAATTTCAACATGACCCTCGAACGTTTAGAACCCCGCGCGTTGCTTTCCGCCACCCTCACCGCTGGCCAGACGGTTATCACCGGCATTCACACGGCCGGGGTGCAAAAAAACTACCAGTTCAACCTCGTCGCCGGGCAGGCGTTTGTTATTGCCGCCGGGGATAATTCGAGCACGTTTACGACCGAGATCGTCCTCTTCGGCCCCAACGGCCGGGCGATCGCGCGCTCGTCGGGGGCGGACGGCGGGTTTATTGGCAAGGTGATCCCGACCACCGGCAAATACGACGTGCGCATTTTGGATATCACCAACAATCACACCGCCAGCGTGACGCTGACGGCGTTTTACTCCGGCGCGTCCACTATCACCGACAGCGACGACGCCGGCGCCATCCAAA
>NZ_CAHJXA010000112.1 GCF_903644135.1 Sphingomonas bacterium
CCGCCTCCGCCGCCTGCCGACCGCGCACGCCGGCGACGACCTGGCATCCGAGGCTCTTGGCGGCGAACACCGCCGAGCGGCCGACCGCGCCCAGCGCACCGGTGACAAGGATGCGCTGCCCGGCCTGCGCCTTGGCGCTTTCCCGCACCAGCTGGTCGCCCGTGACGGTCACCAGCGGCAGCGTGGCCGCATCCTGCAGCTCCAGCCCTTCCGGCACTAGCGCGACGGTATCCGCCTGCACCACGCACAGCTGCGCATAGGTGCCGCTCGCCATGCCCATCACGCGGTCGCCCACCTTCAGCGCCGTCACGCCGGCACCGATCGCCACCACCTCGCCGGCGACATCGACACCGGGGATGTACGGCAGCTCGACCGGCATCCGGTCCCGTACGGCACCAGAGCGGATCTTCACATCGATCGGGTTCACGCTAGTCGCAGCCACTCGCACCAACGCCTTGCCGTCACCCGGCACAGGCTCCGGCACGTCGTCGTAGCGCAGGACGCTGGCGGGTCCGTAGTCGTCGAACAGGATGGCTTTCATCACCGGCTCCGATCATTTTGTCGCCGGCTGAACGCCCATCCGGCGATCGAGGTCCGAAGACAAAGCACTGGTCGCGGTACGTCCTATACGACGACGACCATCCCGGCATTACCGGCATGGCCGCGGGACATCACCCCTCCGCCTTCTTCCTGGCACGCGACTTCTTGGCGGACACATCCGACGCCTCCGTACCTGCAGCGATCTCCGCCGGGTCCGCCTGCGCTGCCTGCAGCTCCCCCGCTACCGGTGCCGGCTTCTTCGCGCGCGGCTTCTTGATCGGGGCGGCGTCGGTGCCGTCGGTGTCGACGCCGGCGTTGCTGCCCTTGGCGACGGGCTTGGTCGGCTTCGGCGCGGCCTCCTCCGCGAGGTCGATCGCAGCCTCCGCCTGCTCAGGGGCGTGATCGTGGTCGTGATCGTGGACGTGCGTGCCGGTTGCGAAGCCGTCCTCGCTCTCGATCGCCGCCTCCAGCTCCTCGCGGGTCGTCTCGCGGTCGGTGATCGTCGCGCGACCAAACAGGAAATCGACCACCTTGTCCTCGTACAGCGGTGCGCGCAGCTGGGCGGCGGCCATCGGCTCCTGCTGGACATATTGGATGAACTGCTGCTGCTGCTCGCGCGGATATTGCTGAGCCGCCTGCTGGATCAGCCGGTTCATCTCCTGGCCGCTGATCTCCACCCCGTTGGCCTGGCCGATCTCGGACAGGAGCAGCCCCAGCCGCACCCGCCGCTCGGCGATGCGGCGGTAATCCTCGCGCTCGGCTTCCATCTCGGCACGGGCGGCTGCCGGATCGGCCTCGTTGGTGGCCTCATGCTCCAGCTGCTGCCAGATCTGGTCGAACTCGGCATCGACCATCGACGGCGGCACCTCGAAGTCGTGGCCGGCGGCGAGCTGGTCGAGCAGCTTGCGCTTCATATAGGTGCGGGTGAGGCCGTTATGCTCCTGCTCGATCTGCCCCTTCAACAGCCCGCGGAACTGCTCCAGGTCGGTCAGGCCGAGCGACTTGGCGAGATCGTCGTCGATCGCGCGCTCGCCCGCGACCTGCACCGACTTGACGACAAGATCAAACGTCGCATCGCGGCCGGCCAGCTCCTTGGCGGTATAGTCGGCCGGGAAGGTGACGGCGATCTGCCGCTCGTCGCCCGCGTGTACGCCGATCACCTGATCCTCGAAGCCGGGGATCAAGCGGCCGGCACCGATCTCAACCGCCATGTCGCTGCCGGTGCCGCCCTCGAACGCGACGCCGTCATCGACCGTCTTGCCGACGAAGTCGACGGTGACGAGGTCGCCGGTTTCCGCCGCCTTGTCAGCGGCATCGTCCCACTTCTTCTGCTGGTCTGCGAACTTCTTCAGCTGCTCGTCGACCGCGGCGTCGGCGACCGGCACGGTCAGCCGCTCCAGCGTCAGCGCGTCGATCGCCGGCGTCGGCACGCTCGGCAGCACCTCCATCGCGACGCTGATCTCGGCATCCTGGCCGCGCGCATAGCCGTCGGCCAGCTCGACCGAGGGCTGCATCGCCGGGCGCAGGCCATTGCCCTGGATCAGCTCCTGCACGCCCTGCTGGATGGCGTTGTTGAGCGCGTCGGCGGCCAGCGCCTCGCCGTGCATCTTGCGCACCAGGTTGGCCGGGACCTTGCCAGGGCGGAAGCCCGGCATCTTGACCTGCGGCGCGACCCGCTTGACCTCGGCCTCGACCTTGGCGTCGATGTCGCCGGCGGTGATGGTCATCGTATAGGCTCGCTTCAGCCCCTCGTTCAACGTCTCGACAGTCTGCATCTCGTCTCGATCTCTCGTTGTTGGGCGCAACCCCTTCGCTTGCGCTCGGGAGTTGCGAAGCTGATGTCCCCCGGACGTCTTCGAGCCTTCGCGGGCTGGTGCGGGCGAAGGGACTCGAACCCCCACATCTTGCGATGGCAGGACCTAAACCTGCTGCGTCTACCAGTTCCGCCACGCCCGCCCGGTTGTGCCCATGGGGCACCGCCGGTGTGGCGGGCGTCTATACCAGCGATGTGCGCCGGAGCAAGCCGGGTTGCAAGCCGGGGTTTGCCGGCGGGGATATTTCGACCGGCGGCGACGTTGAGCCCCTGCAGACAAGGAACATCGTCATGGCCACCCAGCCTCCCCCCGAAAGTCCCATCCCCTCGGGCCAGCCCGTCTCCCCCGGCGCGCCGCCGCCCGAGATCGCGCCGATCGGTCCGGACTTCGACCAGCCCTCGCCCGGCATACCCGCAGGCGATCCCGGCACCTCGCAACCGGCGGAGATCTAGGCGTGGCGAACGATCCCAATCCCGACAGCGCTCCCGCACAGGACGAGGACAGCCGCAGCGACATCGAGCAGGCGGTGGAGGCACGCTCCGACGCGGTCGATCGCGGCGAGGGGGGCGAGGAGCCGGACACGCTGACCGAGACCGGCGACTATTCAGGCAATGCAGGCACCGGTGGCGAGGTCAAGAACCAGGATCTCGACGCGCAGTAGCTTGACCGTCGGCCCGTCCCGCGGGCCGACGACCTAGCCGAGCGCCTGCTTCAGCAGGTCGTTGACGACCCCAGGATTGGCCTTGCCGCCCATCGCCTTCATCGTCTGCCCGACGAAGAAGCCGAACAGTGCGACCTTGCCGGCGCGGTATTGCTCCAGCTGGCCGGGGTTCTTGGCGAGCACCTCGGCGATCACCGCCTCGATCGCGCCGGTGTCGCTGGTCTGCTTCAACCCGCGCGCCTCGACGATCGCGCCCGGCGCTTCGCCCGTGTCCAGCATCACCTCGAACACCTGCTTGGCGAGGCTGCCCGACAGCGTGCCGTCGGCGACCAGCGCCAGCAGCTCCGCCGCGCAGGGCGGCGTCACCGGGCTGTCGCCGATGCCGAGGCCGAGCCGGTTGAGCGCGCCGAACAGCTCCCCCGTCACCCAGTTCGACGCCGGTCCGGCCGGAGCGCCAGCCGTCAGCAGCGCATCGAACCATCGCGCGGTCTCGACCTCGGCGGTCAGCACGCCGGCGTTGTAAGGCGTCACCCCCGCCGCCTCGTAGCGCACCCGCTTGGCGTCGGGCAGCTCGGGCAGCGACGCGCGGCACTCGTCGAGGAACGCTTCGTCCAGCTCCAGCGGCAACAGGTCGGGATCAGGAAAATAGCGATAGTCCTGCGCATCCTCCTTGGAGCGCATCGAGCGGGTCACGCCGCGATCAGGGTCGAAGAGCCGCGTCTCCTGAACGATGCGACCGCCCTCCTCCAGCACCGCGACCTGCCGCTTCGCCTCATGCTCGATCGCCTGCATCACGAAGCGGATCGAGTTGACGTTCTTGGTCTCGGTGCGCGTGCCGAGCGGATGTTCTTTAGTGATTGGGCCCGGCTTGCGGACGCTGACGTTGACGTCGGCGCGCATCGACCCCTGGTCCATATTGCCGTCACACGACCCGACATAGCGCAGGATCGAGCGCAGCTTCGTCAGGTAAGCCCCTGCTTCGGCAGGAGAAGCCATGTCGGGCCGGCTGACGATCTCCATCAGCGCGACGCCCGAGCGGTTGAGGTCGACATAGCTGCGGGTCGGATGCTGGTCGTGCATCAGCTTGCCGGCATCCTGCTCGACATGGATGCGCTCGACGCCGATGCGCTTGGTCGTGCCGGGGTCCTTGTCGTCGGGCACGACGTCCAGATGCCCCTCGCCGACCAGCGGGTGATAGAGCTGGCTGATCTGGTAACCCTGCGGCAGGTCGGCGTAGAAATAATTCTTGCGGTCGAACTGGCTCCAGCGGTTGATAGCCGCGTCGATCGCCATGCCGGTGCGCACCGCCTGGCGGATGCACTCGCGGTTGGGGACGGGCAACATGCCCGGCATCGCCGCGTCGACCAGCGACACCTGCGTGTTCGGCTCCGCCCCGAACGCGGTCGCCGCGCCGGAGAACAGCTTGGCGTTGGAGGTGACCTGGGCGTGGACCTCGAGGCCGATGACGACCTCCCACTCGCCGGTGGTGCCTTTTACCCTGTAGTCGCTCGTCGTCACCACCAAGCCTCCGGTCGCGCCGTGAACCCCGCGCGCTGCTCGAGCGCCAGCCCCGCGTTAAGCACTCCCTGCTCATCGAGCGCGCGGCCGATGATCTGCAGCCCAAGCGGTAGCCCCGCCGCATCAACCCCGCCCGGCACGCTCATCGCCGGCAGGCCGGCGAGCGAGGACGGCACCGTGAACACGTCGTTAAGGTACATCGCCAGCGGGTCGGCGCTCTTCTCGCCCAGCGCGAACGCCGCCGATGGCGCGGTCGGGGTCAGGAGCACGTCGCACTTCTCCCACGCCGCCTCGAAGTCGCGCGCGATCAGCGTCCGCACCTTCTGCGCCTGTGTGTAGTATGCGTCGTAAAAGCCTGCGGACAATACATAAGTGCCGATCATGATCCGCCGCTTGACCTCCGCTCCGAAGCCGTCGGCCCGGGTCGCGGCGTACATGTCCTGCAGCCCCGCGCCTTCGGGCAGGTCGCGCAGCCCGTAACGCACGCCGTCGTAGCGGGCGAGGTTGGACGACGCCTCCGCCGGCGCGATGATGTAATAGGCGGGCAGCGCGTATTTGGTGTGCGGCAGCGACACCTCGACGATCTCGGCACCCGCGTCGCGCAGCCAGTCGATGCCCTGCTGCCACAGCGCGTCGATCTCGGCCGGGCCGCCGTCGACGCGGTACTCCCTGGGGATGCCGACACGCTTGCCCGCCATCGACGGGTTCAGCCCCGCCTCCCACGCCGGCACGTCGAGCTTGAGCGAAGTCGCGTCCTTGGCGTCATACCCCGCCATCGCCGCCAGCATGATCGCGCAGTCGCGCACGTCGCGCGCTATCGGCCCGGCCTGGTCGAGCGACGACGCAAACGCGATCGTCCCCCAGCGCGAGCAGCGACCATAGGTCGGCTTGATGCCGCTGATGCCGGTAAAGGCGGCGGGCTGGCGGATCGAGCCACCGGTGTCGGTGCCGGTCGCGCCCGCGCACAGCCGCGCCGCCACCGCTGCCGACGACCCGCCCGAAGAGCCGCCAGGGGCGAGCGCGGCGTTGCTTCCATCGGCGCGACGCCATGGCGAGATGACGTCGCCGAACGCGCTGGTCTCGTTCGACGAACCCATCGCGAACTGGTCCATGTTGAGCTTGCCGAGCATCCCTGCGCCGGCGTCCCACAGCTTCTGCGACACGGTGGATTCGTACGGCGGCACGAAGCCTTCGAGGATGTGGCTCGCCGCCGTCGTCGCCACACCGGCCGTACAGAACAGGTCCTTCATGCCGATCGGCACGCCGGCGAGCGGCTTCAGTGCTTCCCCGGCCGCCCGTGCGTCGTCGGCGGATTTGGCGGCGGCGAGCGCGTGGTCGGGCGTCTCGACCAGGAAGGCGTTGAGCGCCTTGGCGCGGCTCACCTTGGTGATGAACGCGTCGGCCACTTCGCGCGCGGAGAAGCTGCCGGCGCGCACCCCGTCGCGGATGGCGGCAATGCCGAGATCGGTGAGATCGGTCATTCGATCACCTTGGGCACGGTGAAGAACCCGTGCTCACCCTGCGGCGCGTTGGCCATCAGCCGATCGCGGATGCCGCCACCGGTCAGCGGATCGGCGTCGACCACGTCGTCGCGCAGTCGCAGCTGGTTGGGGATCACGGTGGTCATCGGCTCGACGCCGCTCGTGTCGACCTCGCCAAGCTGCTCGATCCAGCTCATCAGATTGTCGAGTTCGGGAGCGAGGCGGCCCGCCTCCTCGTCGGTGATCGCGAGGCGGGCGAGGCTCGCGATCCGCTTCACGGTGGGGATGTCGACGGGCATGGCGCGCGGCTAGCATTGCCGCTCCGGTCCGCGCAACCGGCGATTGCCTCGCACGGGCCGCTCGTCCAAGGGTCAGGTACGATCCGGGAGCGACCCTTGGCGCGCAAGTTCCTCTATGCCTTCACCGTCCTGATCGTCCTGGTGATCGCCGGGGCGTTCGCCTATCGGCTGTACGGGACGCAGCTGATGCGGATCGCGATGGCCCCGCGGGCGCAGTTCCATGCCGAGCGGCCGCTGACCGCCGCCGACTATGCCGGGCCGCGGCTATGGGCGGCGCGGCCGGACATCAAGGACAACCCGGCGCTGTGGACGCCGCCCGGCTACCACGCCGACGCCCCCGCGGATGGGCCGGCGATCTTCTTCATCCACCCGACCTCGTACCTGGCGCGCGATCACTGGAACGCGCCGCTGAACGACGCGGAAGCGAACGCGCGCGCCGACCTGTTCCTGCGCGGCCAGGTGAGCGCCTTCAACGGCGTCGGCGCGATCTGGGCGCCGCGCTATCGCCAGGCGACGTTCGGCGCATTCCTGACCACCGCGCCCGAGGCGAACCGCGCGCTCGACCTGGCCTATGGCGACGTGGCGGCGGCGTTCGCGGCGTTCCTGGCGCAGGTCGGCCCCGACCGCCCGATCATCCTGGCCGGACACAGCCAGGGGTCGCTGCACCTGACGCGGCTGCTGCGCGAGCAGGTGGCGGGCAAGCCGCTCGCGGCACGAGTTGTCGCGGCCTATGTGATCGGCTGGCCGGTGTCGCGCGCGACCGACCTGCTCGCGCTCGGCTTTCCCGAATGCCGCACCGCCGACCAGCCTCGCTGCCTCCTGTCTTGGCAGAGCTTCGCCGAGCCCGCCGACCCGTCGCTGATCACCGATGCCTATGACGTCACCACCGGCTTCGACGGCCATCCGCGCCGGGGCACGCCGATGGTGTGCACCAACCCGCTGACCGGCAGCGCCGACGCCGCCGCGCCGGCGAGCGCCAACCTGGGCACGCTCTATCCCGCATCCAATCTGGGCAGCGCCGGCATCGCGGCGGGCAAGGTGGCGGCGCGGTGCGGGGAGCGCGGCTTCCTGCTGATCGGCGAAGGGCCGGACGTCGGCCGCTACGTGCTGCCGGGCAACAACTATCACGTCTACGACTACAGCCTGTTCTGGGCGAACGTGCGCGCCGACGCGGCCCGGCGGCTGGCAGCGTTCAAGGAGAAGTGATCACTACCGATCAGGCGGTGTTCCGTGCCGCGCTGCCCGCGGGAGGCCGCCTGCTCGGGCTGGACGTCGGCACCAAGACGATCGGCACCGCATTGTGCGATGCGGGGTGGAGCTTCGCCAGCCCCGCCGAGCTGGTCCGCCGCACCAAGTTCACGGCTGACAAGGCGACGCTTGCCGTGCTGGCGGTGCGGCAACGGGTGGTTGGGCTGGTGATCGGCCTGCCGCTCCATCTCGATGGCAGCGAGAGCCCGCGCTCGCAATCGACCCGCGCCTTTGCCCGCAACGTCGAGGACCTCTACCCGGTGCTGCTCTGGGACGAGCGCTGGTCTACCCAGGCGGTGACCCGCACCCTGATCGAACAGGATGCCAGCCGCGCGAAACGCGCCGAGCTGGTCGACAAGATGGCGGCGGCGTACATCCTGCAGGGCGCGATCGACGCGCTGGTGGCGGTGGGAGCGACCTGAGCGGTTACGGCGCGACCACGTTGCAGTTCACTCGGCTGGCCGCGCAGGCGCGCTGCGCTTCCGCCTTGCTGGCGAACGGCCCGGCCTGGACCCGGGTCACGCCATGGGCGCTTGCATAGATCGGCCGCGCGCCGGGCAGCCGGCCGGCGACGCTGTTCCACAACGCGCGCGCATTGCCCTCGTCCCGGAACGCGCCGAGCTGGATCTTCCAGCTGCCGGCGCGCACCGGCACCGGAGCCTGCGGCGGCGGCGCATGGTGCACGGCTACCGGAG
>NZ_CAHJXA010000113.1 GCF_903644135.1 Sphingomonas bacterium
GGTGGCGCGCAGGAACAGTTCGTTGGCCTCGACCGCGTGGATCGCGCGCGCGCCCGCCGCCTCGGCCAGCAGCTGCGCGCCGGCATTGGCGGCGCGGGCGTTGGCGAGCCACAGCTCGTCCTCGATCATCGCCAGCAGTTGCGCGGCGAGATAGCGCCCCTTGGAGAAGAGCAGCCCCGCCCGCTTGCGCCGCCGCGCGGTGGCACCGGCCTGGGCGGGATCGAAGAAGATCAGCGCCTCCGCGCCCAACCCGCCATTCTTGATGAAGCCGAAGCTGAGCGCGTCGACTCCCGCGCGCCAGGTCACGTCCGCCGCCGAGCAGCCGGCGTGCGCCACCGCATTGGCGAAGCGCGCCCCGTCCATGTGCAGCGCGAGACCGTGCCGCTTCGTCACCTCTGCGATGCCGGCGACGTCGGCGGGGCTGTAGACGCGGCCATATTCGGTGGCGTTGGTGATCGAGACCGCGTGCGGCTGGACGCGATGGACATCGCCGGCGATCTCGTCGATCCGCGCCGCCAGCGTGTCGGGCGTCAGCTTCGCGCCCTCACCGCCGGCGAGCAGCAGCTTGGCCCCGTGGGTATAGAACTCCGGCGCGCCGCCCTCGTCGTTCTGGATGTGCGCGTCATGGTGGCAGATGATGCCGCCATACGGCGGGCACAGCTGCGCCAGCGCCAGGCAGTTGGCGGCGGTGCCGCTCGGCACCCAGAACGCCGCGACCTCGCGCTCGAACAGGTCGGAGAACGCGCCGTCGAGCCGCTTCGACAGCGCATCACCGTCATAGGCGGTGTCCTGCGCGTTGGCGGCGACGATCGCGTCGAGCACCTTGGGATGAGCGGGAGCGGCGTTGTCGGAGAAGAAGCGCATCGCGGCGTCTTGCGATGCTGCGACGCGGCGCGTCAACCGGCGCTACACACCCTAGTCGTCCGGCTCTTCGCGCGGGCGGCGTTCGTCGCGCGGCGGCGGCGGTCGCTGGGGCGGATGCGACGAGTTGAGCGAGATGCTGCCGTCCTTGCCGACCTTGAGGTCGAGGCCCAGCCCCTGCAGCCGACCACTCAGCGTCGCTGCGCCGTTTCTGACCGCATCGCCGACTGCGTTGACCGCCTCCCCCGCGGCATCGGCGGCGTTGTCGATCGCGGCATCGGGGTCGACCTCCTCCTGGATCACCGGCCGCTGCACCGGGGCCAGCCCCAGCGCGGCGGTCATGAAATCGCGCCAGATCCGCGCCGGCACGCCGCCGCCCGACAGCCCCGGATTAGGCGTGTTGTCGTCATTGCCGACCCACACGCCGACGATCAGGTTCCTGGCGAAGCCGACGAATAGCGCGTCGCGGCTGTCCTGCGTCGTGCCGGTCTTGCCATAGGCGGGAATGGTCAGCGCCGCGCGCCGGCCGGTGCCGTCGTTGAGCGAGGCGTGGAGCAGGTCGAGCATCCCGTCGCGGATCGCCGCCGGCATGGTCGACTGGCCGCCGGTCAGCGACTGCAGCCAGCCCTTCTCGGCTACATCCTCCAGCCCGCGCGCGCCGACCGGGTAGTGGCCGTCGGCCACCGCGGCATAGGCGGCGGTCAGCTCCAGCAGCGACATGGTCTGGGTGCCGAGCGCGATCGTCGTCTCGCTGGCGATCGGGGTGGAGACGCCCAGGTCGCGCGCTGCCTTGATGACCGCGGCGACGCCGACCTTCTGGGTCAGCCGCACCGCCGCGACGTTGGAGGATCGCGCGAACGCCCGGCGCAGCGTGATCGCGCCCTCATAGCGGCCGTCGGCGTTGTGCGGCTTCCAGCCGGCGACATCGACCGGCTCGTCCTCAACCATCGAGTCGGGGGTCAGGCCGCTGCGCAGCGCCGCCAGATAGACGAACAGCTTGAACGCCGATCCCGGCTGCCGGCGGGCCTGGGTGGCGCGGTTGAACGGGCTGTCGCCATAGTCGCGGCCGCCGACCATCGCCACGATCCGGCCGTCGGGCCGCATCGCCACCAGCGCCGCCTGAGCCTGACGCAGCCCGGCATGGGCGAGGGCGCGCTCGGCGGTACGCTGGAGATGGCGGTCGAGCGTGGTCTTGACGCTCGCCTTGCTCCTGATCTCGCCCGCTCCCGATCCACTCGCCTGGTCGCGCGCGGCGGGCAGCACCCAGTCGGCGAAGTAGGTGCCGTTGGGCAGCGCCTCCTGGCGAAGCGGCAGGATGCGAGGCGTCTCGATCGCCTGTGCGCGCGCCTCGGTCAGGAAGCCCGCCTCGACCATCGCGCGCACCACCAGCCGCATCCGTGCCGCCGCGCCATCGGGATTGCCGGTCGGCGCGAGCCGCGACGGGGCCTTGACCAGCCCCGCTAGCATCGCCGCCTGGCCGACGCTCAATGCGCCCGGCGCGACCCCGAAATAATGCTTCGCCGCCGCGGTCAGGCCATAGACGTTGTCGCCGAAGTAGACGTTGGACAGGTAGCGTGACAGGATCTCGTCCTTGGACAGCCACGCCTCCAGCCAGAAGGCGATCGTCACCTCGCGCAGCTTGCGCGCGGCGGTGCGGTCGTTGTCGAGAAAGGCATTCTTGGCGAGCTGTTGCGTGATCGTGCTGCCGCCCTCGCGCACCCCGCCCGAACGTAGGTTGTGGAACAGCGCCCGGCCGATCCCGCGCGGGTCGATTGCGAAATGGTGATAAAAGCGTCGGTCCTCGATCGCCAGGAACGCCTGCGGGACGTGCGGTGGCAGCGCCTTGACCGACACCGGTGCGCCGATCACCGCACCGCGCCGCGCGATCGGGGTGCCGTCGTCGGCGGTGAGCGTGATCGACGGCGGCATCGGCGGCCTGAGCGAGCGCGACAGCGGCGCGGTGATCGCCAGCCAGCCGATCGCCACCACCAGCAGGACGATACCCACCCCCAATCCGCGCGCGATCCACCGCCAGCGGCTGGTCTTCCGGCGCGGCGGCACCGCCTCACCAGAGTCCTCGTCGGGGTCGAGCGGGTCGGCCTCCCCATCGTGCCGGTGCCGGCGCGTCCAGTCGTCGGGCGGCGGCAGGCCGCCGGTAAGCTCGTACGGCTCGGCATCGGCGGCACGGGGCCGGCGGGGGTCGAACAGGCTCATCTTTAGGTGTATTATCGCAATATAACAGTGGCGGCAACGGCCATGATCGTCGGTATCGACCCGGTACCGCCGCCGCGCTACGCAACCGCGGACAACGGAAAGGGAACGGCATGAGCGACTCGCAGCCTCTGGTAGTCGGCATCGGCGGCACGATCGGCGGCGTGTCCTCGACCGAGCGGGCGCTGTGCATCGCGCTGGAGGGCGCGCGCGCGCGCGGCTTCACGACGCGGCTGTTCGGCGGGGAGGCGATGGCGCGGCTGCCGCTCTACGACCCCAAGGCGACCAGCCGAACGCCAGAGGAGCGCGAGTTCGTCGAGACGATCCGCCAGGCGTCGGCGCTGATCATCGCCAGCCCCGGCTATCACGGTAGCATCTCGGGCGTGGTCAAGAACGCGCTCGATCTCCTGGAGGAGACGGCCAAGGACGAGCGGCCCTATCTGGCCGATATGCCGGTCGGGCTGATCGCTACCGCCTATGGCTGGCAGGCGACCGGCTCGACAATCGCGGCGCTACGCTCGATCGTTCATGCGCTACGCGGCTGGCCGACGCCCTTTGCGGCGGCGATCAACTCTCAGGTCACCAAGTTCGACGACGAGGGCGGTGTCAACGACCCCGCCGTGCGCGACCAACTGGCGCTGATCGGCCACCAGGTTGCCCGCTTCGCGCCGCTCGCGGCGGCCTGAGGACGGTCGCCAAGCCTTGCGCTGATGCCGCGCACTTCTCATGTTGCACCGCAGCAAGGATCGTCGCCGACGCATCCCATCATCGGAGCATCCTCAATGCCGATCCTCAAGACAAGGCATTGGAGCCATGCGATCGCCGGGGCCGCGGACATGTCGGCGAGCCGGCTACAACCGCTGACCGGGTTCGGCAGCAATCCTGGTGCGCTGAACGGCTGGCTCTACGCGCCCGACGACCGGACGGACATGGCGCTGGTGGTGGTGCTGCACGGCTGTACGCAGACGGCCGCCGGCTACAATCATGGCTCGGGCTGGTCCGACCTCGCCGAGCAGCACGGGTTCGCCGTGCTGTTTCCCGAGCAGCAGCGCACCAACAACCCCAATCTTTGCTTCAACTGGTTCGTGGCGCAGGATGTTGCGCGCGACAGCGGCGAGGTGCTCTCGATCCGGCAGATGATCGACGCCGTTGTCGGCCGGCACGCGATCGACCCGCGGCGCATCTTCGTGACCGGCCTGTCGGCCGGCGGCGCGATGGCCGGAGCGATGCTCGCCGTCTATCCCGAGCTGTTCGCCGGCGGCGGCATCATCGCCGGAATTCCTTACGGAGCGGCGTTCTCGGTCTCGCAGGCGATGGAGCGGATGCGCGGCGCGGGGCATCAGGGCGATCTCGCCTATGCCGACAAGGTTCGCCGGGCATCGTCTCATCAGGGGCCATGGCCGACAGTCTCGATCTGGCAGGGGGAGGCGGACCGCACGGTCAAGCCCGCGAACGCCGATGCCATCATCGGCCAGTGGCGCGGCGTCCATGGTGCCGCCGTCACCCCCGACCGGACCGACATCGTTGATGGTCACCGGCACCGCGTCTGGTTGGGCAGCGATGGCCGCCAGGTCGTCGAGGAGTATCGGATCGCCGGCATGGACCATGGCCTGCCGCTCAAGACGCAAGGTCCGGGCAGCTGCGGCACGGCGGGCGCGTTCATGCTCGAAGCCGGCATATCGTCGACCTGGCGGCAGGCGCAGACATGGGGTTTGCTCGGCGCGGCCCGATCCAGGACCGCAAGGCCGTCCGCCACGTCTCGCGCCAAGGCCGCTCCTGCCGCCACGACCGCAGCGATCAAGCTGCCGGTCATCGATCTCAAGACTACGATCGAGGGCGTGCTGAGGTCGGCAGGGCTGATGCGGTGACACCGGAGGCAGGTGGTGCCGGTGCGACGATGGCGATCGGTCGCTCGTTGACGCCGGCGGGCATCAACCCGCATGAGTTCGTCGCGTTCGTCGCGGCGTTGATGGCGGTCAACGCGCTTGGCGTCGACATGATGCTACCCGCCCTGCCGGCGATCGGCCGCGACCTTGCGATCGCGGATGCCAACCAGCGGCAATGGATCATCACCGTTTATATGCTGGGGTTCGGCGTCGGCCAGCTGCTGTACGGGCCGCTTGCCGACCGGTTCGGGCGCAAGGCGATCCTGTTGGGGACGCTGGCCGGGTTCGTCGCGGCGAGCATCTTCGCCGCGTCCTCGGCGAGCTTCGCCGCGCTGCTCGGTGCGCGGGCGCTGCAGGGGCTGATGTCGGCGTCGACGCGCGTCCTGTCGGTGGCGATCGTGCGCGACCGCTTCTCCGGCCGGCGCATGGCCAAGACGATGTCGGTGGCGCAGATGATCTTCTTCCTAGTGCCGATCATTGCGCCCAGCCTTGGCCAGCTGCTGCTCGGGCTCGGTCCCTGGCGGTTCATCTTCTACGCGCTGGCGACGTTCGCGGCGGCGGTGCTCGCCTGGTCGCTGCTGCGCCTGCCCGAGACGCTGCCGGTTGGGCGACGCATCCCGATCTCGCTGGCGTCGCTCGCCGGCAGCTATCGCCTGACGCTCACCAATCGCTATTCGCTCGGCTATGCGGTCGCGACGGCGCTGACCTTCGGCGGCGTGATCGCCTATGTCTCGTCCGCCCAGCAGATCTTCGTCGACCATTTCGGTGCCGGCCGCGAGTTCGGGCTGTTGTTCGCCGCCTGCGCCTTTGCGATGGGCTGCGCATCGTTCGCCAACAGCCGGCTGGTCGAGCGGCTCGGCACGCGGGTGCTGTCGCAGGTCGGCGTCCTGACGCTGATCGCGCTGTCGATCGTCCATGTCGCGGCGGTGCTGCTCGGGATCGAGACGCTGTGGAGCTTCATCGTCTTCCAGGCGCTCAGCCTGACCTGCATCGGCCTGTGCGGATCGAACTTTGGGGCGATGGCGATGGAGCCGGTCGGTCACATCGCCGGCAGCGCCTCGTCGGTCCAGGGCTTCATCACCAGCGTCGGGGCGGTGCTGGTCGGCTCGCTGATCGGCCAAGCCTATGACGGTACGACCCTGCCGCTCGCGATCGGCTATCTGGCGATCGGGGTCGCGGTGTTCGGCGTGGTCCAGGTCGTCGAACGGGGACAGGTGTTTACCGGGCGGATGACCGCCGCTTGACCGCCGGCTCGCCCGATCTGGCGCTGTACGTCCATTGGCCGTTCTGCGTTTCCAAATGCCCCTATTGCGACTTCAACAGCCATGTCCGCGACGAGGTCGACCAGGCGGCGTGGCGCGACGCGTTGCTCGTGGACCTCCACCATGAGGCGGCGCTGCTGCCGGGGCGGCGGCTGGGCTCGGTATTCTTCGGCGGCGGCACCCCGTCGCTGATGCCGCCCGCCACCGTCGCCGCGGTGCTGACGGCGGCGGAGCGCGCCTGGGGCTTCGCGCCGGACGTGGAGATCACGCTGGAGGCGAACCCGTCCTCGGTCGAGGCGGCGCGCTTCGCCGACCTGGCGGCGGTGGGGGTCAACCGGGTGTCGCTGGGGCTGCAGTCGCTCGACGACGCGACGTTGCGCTTCCTGGGGCGGGCGCACGGCGTGGCGGAGGGGCTGGCGGCGCTCGCCACCGCGCAAGCGGCATTTACGCGGGTATCGTTCGACCTGATCTATGCGCTGCCCGGCCAGTCGCTGGCGGCGTGGCAGGCGGAGCTGGCGCAGGCGCTGGGTCACGGCACCGAGCATCTGTCGCTGTACCAGCTGACCGTCGAGCCCGGCACCCGCTTCGCGACCGAGGCGGCGGCGGGCCGGCTGGCGATCCCCGACGGCGATTACGCCGCCGACCTGTTCGAGGCGACCCGCGCGATGACCGCCGCCGCCGGCCTGCCCGCCTATGAGACCTCCAACCATGCGCGGCCGGGCGCGGAGAGCCGCCACAACCTGACTTATTGGCGCTATCGCGACTATGCCGGCATCGGTCCCGGCGCGCATGGGCGGCGCGGCGGCACGGCCACGGTCCGTCACCGCAAGCCGGAGAACTGGCTGGCCGCGGTGGCCCGCAACGGCCACGGCCTGCAGAGCGAAGAGCTGCTCGATCCCCATGCGCGCGCGACCGAGGCGCTGCTGATGGGGCTGCGCCTCGCCGAAGGGGTCAACCTCGCCCGCATCGCCGCGCTGGCCGGCGGCACCGCGCCGATCGATGCGCGGCACGCAACAAGGCTGGAGGCGCAGGGGCTGATCGCAATCACCCCGGAGCGGCTGCGCGTGACGGAGGCGGGAGCGCTGCTGCTGGACGCGATCCTGCCGCTGATCGTCGCCGATCCGGTGCCGGCCTAGGCGCTACTTCGCGAAACCGGTCGGGGCCGGCGATACCGTCGCGACGCTGCCGCTGCGCACTTCCTGCACCTCCAGCGCACGTTCGGCGAGGCCGTCGCGACCGAAGCGGAACGCGCCGTCGATGCCGGCGAACCCGCCCACATCGCGCAACCGCGCCTCCGGAAACGGCCGCCCCACCGGCCAGTCGCGCGCGATACGCACCGTCAGCAGCACCGCGTCATAGCCCAGGCTCGACATGCGGTACGGGTCGGTGTGGAAGCGGGCGCGATATTTGGCGACATATTGCCAATAGAGCCCGTCCGAGACGCTGGCGAACCACGCGCCGGACAGGCTGGGGTAGCTGGCGAGTCGTGGCTCCGAGTTCCAGCGGTCGGTGCCGAGCAGGTGCGCGGCCGGCGAGCTTTTGTGGATCGCCGGCGCGGCCCCGGCGGCGGCGGCGCTGGAGTCGGCGACCAGTACCGCGCCATAGGGAGCCTTAGCGGCGAGGCGGCCGGCTGCCGCGGCCATCCCGCCGGCCGGATAGGTCTCCAGCGCCACCACCTGGCCACCCGCGCCCTCGACCGCGCGCAGGAAGGCGGTGGAGGCGCGCTGGCCGAACACGCCGGTCGGCACCAGGCCGGCGAAGTTCGTCACGCCGCGCCCCTTGGCATAACTCACCACCCGCTCGATCGACGGGGCCGGCAGATAGCCCATCAGATAGACGCCGCCGCCCGCGACGCTGGTGTCGTTGGAGAAGCCGATCACCGGCACCCCAGCGGCATGGGCGATCGGCGCGACCGCGCGCACGTCGTCGGCGAGCAACGGCCCGAGGATCAGCTCCGCCCCTTCGCCGACCGCGCGCCGCGCCGCTGCCGCCGCGCCGCCGGCGGTATCGTAGGTCCTGATCCGCAGT
>NZ_CAHJXA010000114.1 GCF_903644135.1 Sphingomonas bacterium
ATCACGCGATTAGACAACCTACAAGGAACGCCGCTCCGCCGCCTTAGCGGAGTGGCAGAACCTCGCGAGCTGAGCCTCACGCCCAAAGCCCGACCTGCATCGTGTGGAGACCGGTTCGCATTAGACTGACAGCACCGTTGTGGACGTTGACGCCATAGCCATCCTGCATCGCCAGCGAGTGCCCGGCGAAGTCCGCGGAGAGGGTGTCGGTAAGCCCGCCGGTGACATAGGCGTCCGCCGACACCGTGCCGTAATTGGCGTAGCCGAGCGAGATCTGGCCGCCCGCGTGCTGCGACGGCTCGCGGGTGACGACCTGGATCAGGCCGCCGGTCGAGTTGCGCCCGAACAGCGTGCCCTGCGGCCCCTTCAGCACCTCGACCCGCTCGACGCCGCTCAGCGACAGCAGCGAGGCGGGAGCGGAGCCGATATAGACGCCGTCGATATAGGTCGCCACGCCGCCCTCATAGCCGACGCCGATGACGTTGTTGCCGATGCCGCGGATGCGCGGCTGCACATAGCCGGCATTGTCGGTGATGGTGACGCCCGACACCGACTGGGCAAGGTCGGTGGAGACCGCCACGCCGGCCTTGGCCAGCGTCGCGCCGGTGATCGCGCTGACCGCGATCGGCACGTCCTGCAGCCGCTCCTCGCGGCGCTGCGCGGTCACGACGATGTCGGCGATGCCGTCGCCGGGGTTCCGCGGCGCGTCGGTGGAGGCCTGTGCCGCGTTGGGCGCGGTCGATTGCGCGTTGGCCGGGCCGGCGCAGAGAATGGCGGCGCTTGCCCCAGCGACGGCAAGCGCGGAGATCGTCGGCGCTGAGCCTCGGCGGAAACGGTTCATTGATCACTCTCCTTTCGCGGCCGCTCGTTACGTTCGAGTTCGCCCGCTCGATGCGACGCCGTGCGGCGGCGCGGTCAAAACCCTGTCAAATCGCGCTTGGCCCGGCCCGCCGCCAGCGGATGCGCAGGAAAGCGCCGCCATGGATCGGCGCGGCGAAGAAGGTCAGCCGGTCGCCGTCGATCGCGAACCGGCGGGTCAGGGTCGTGCCGATCGCATTGGGGTTGAGCGCCACCTCGACATGGTGGCTGACGATATCTCCGTCGATGGCGTAGCGGCCGGCATAGGCGGCGACGCCGGCCACGGCGGCCAGGATGTCGGCGTCGGTGGCACCGGTCAGCACCGGGCGGGCACCGATGCTCCGCGCCGGATGCCGGGCCACCGGCGTCGAGACCACCGATACGTGCCCGTCGTCGCTGTAGATCACGCGGCCGTGGCGCGGCACGGGATCGTGGACGGGAACGCCCTGCGCGTCGACGTCCTCCTCGCCCAGCAGGTCCCACGCGCCGACGATTCGGTGTCGTTGATCGTCCATCCTGCTCGACCTTCCACCCCTCGACCGTCCACTGCAGCGGATGATGCCGTCTTCCTTCAAACGGATGTCAACATGCGCCTTGAGACTTGGTTGAACCCGCTCGAGCAGGGGTCGAAACCGGTGACGAGCGGCGCTCATTGTCCGCCGTCGTCCGCAGGATAAGGCACCGTCATGCAGATCGCTTCCCCACGGCAGACCGATAATCTCGTCGAGCCGCTGTTTCTCGAACGATGGTCGCCGCGTTCGTTCGATCGGTCGGCGATCGACGATGGCGACCTGCAAACGCTGTTCGACGCCGCGCGCTGGGCGCCATCGTCGTTCAATCGCCAGCCCTGGCGCTTCATCTACGCGCATCGCGACACGCCGTCGTGGGAGCGGTTTATCGATCTGCTGAAACCGCAGAATTCCGGCTGGGCGCGCAACGGCTCGGTCCTTATCCTGATGGCATCGGACACGATGATCCAGTTTCCGGGGTCGCCGATGCCGACGCCATCGCACAGCCACTCGTTCGATGCCGGGGCCGCATGGGCGTTGTTCGCGCTGCAGGCGACGCGCATGGGGCTCGCGGCTCACGGCCTTGCCGGCGTCGACTTCGAGCGCGCGCGAACGGAGCTTGGCGTTCCCGACGATTATCGCATCGAAGCTGGGATCGTGCTGGGCCGCGCCGCCGATAAGTCGCTGCTGCCCGAACCGCTGCAGGCGCGCGAAGCTCCGAGCGGCCGCAACCCGGTCGACAGCTTCGCGTGGGAGGGCCGGTTCGGCGGGGTCCAGGCAGCCGGCTGACGATCGCTCCTACGCGGCGTAGCCATGGCCGAAGGCACCGACGATCGTGCCGTCCGCGTCGACCAGCGGGCTGACGATGCGGCGCTGCGGAAAGGTGGTGCCGTCCTTCGCCGTCAGCATGACGTCGCCGACCCAGCGCCCGCCGGAAATCGCCTTGCGTAGGATCTGCTCGGCGAGCGGCAGGTCGCCGCCGGTCGCGTACACCGCCGTCGGCAGCCGCCCGCACATCTCCGCCTTGGCGAACCCCAGCGTGTCCTCGGCGACGTGGTTCCAGCCGACGATGCGGTTGTGCGTATCGGTCACCGCGACCGCATAGGGCAGCTGTTCGAGGACGAAGGCGAAATCGGCGAGCGTGCGGCTGGCGGGGGCGAGGGGGCCGCGCTCCTGGATGCGCTTGTGGAGCAGGCAGGTCTCCGGTTCGGGATCGACGCCGAGCTCGCGCGCGAGTTCCTGTTCGAGCGAGCGGAAGTGGTCGGCGGAGCGGCGCGGAAACCCCTTGATCGCATGGCAGCGCATGATCGCGCGGTGGGCGGTCTCGTCGAACGAGTCGATGGCGAGGATGCGCTGCGCCGCGGTCAGCGCGGCGTCATGGTCACCGGTGTGCAGCCGGCTTTCGACCAGCCGGCTCAGCGCGTCGTGCAGCCGCTGCCGCAGCCGCTCGCGCTCCGCCATCAGCCAGCTCGACAATCCCTGCTGGTCGAAATCGAACCCCTGGAGGAAGTCGCCCTGGTACAGCGTCTCGAACAGCTCCAGTTCCTCGCGCGAGGCGCAGGCGGGGTCGATCGTGGCGAGGCGCGCGACATCGACGTCGATCGCGTCGGCGGCGCTCCAGATGAACTGGAAGTCCACGCCGACCATCTGCTTGCCGAACACGTTCTTAAGATCGCACAGCGCCTGGCTCAGGCTGTGGCGCGCCCGTGCCTCGTCCTTGTCGCCCCACAACAGCCCCGCGATCGCCTCGCGGCTGAAGCGTTTGCCGGGATGGATCGCCAGATAGGCGGCCAGCATCGCGGTCTTGCGCGTGGTCGGCCGCCGCTCGCAGCCGTCCGGGCCGGCGAAGCGCAACGGCCCCAACGCTCTCATCTCGAAACGCGCCATCACATCCTCCCGATGCGCTCGCACGAGCCGCGCGGGCGTTTGGCATTGGCCCGACAGCGCGGATCGTCCGCATTATCGGGCATGGCAGTCTGCGCGCTGTGCGACAGCCGAGTCAATCCGGCCGCCGTCACAGTATCCTGCGACAGGAAAGCCGCTGTCCCGGTCCGAAACACCGGACGCCACTGGCCGTTTTGAGGTTCCTTTGACCGGTGCCAGCCGGATGAAAACACTCGTCGACCTGCTGGAGAGGGCAGAGGCGGAACATGGCGAGCGGATCGCCGTCTCCACCCATGACCGGCACCTGACCTATCGCCAGCTGTTCGACCGATCGCGGCGGCTCGCCGGTGCCATCGCCAGCCGCGGCGTCCGGCCCGGAGAGCGGGTCGCGATCATCGCGCCGAACGGGTTCCGCTATCTGGAGGTCAACTTCGCCTGCGCGCTGGCAGGTGCGGTCCTGGTGCCGCTCAACACCCGGCTGGCCCCGGCCGAGCTTGGCGACATCCTGGAACGGGTAGATTGTCAGCTTGTCTTCCGGTCGGGGGAAGTCACGTTTGGCGACATAACCTCCATCGGCTGGCATGAGGCGGCGGTGCCCGACGAGGCATGTGGCTATGAGCGGGCGCTGGCACAGGCGACCCCCATCATCTCCGCATCGCCCGCGACCGCCGAGACGCTTGCGCAGATATTCTTCACCAGCGGCACGACGGGACAGCCCAAGGGCGTCTGCCTGACCCACGGCAACCTGCTCGCCAGCGGTATCGACGCGATAGAACGGCTCGATTTCGCGAACGGCGATGTCTGGCTGCATTCTGCGCCGATGTTCCACCTGGTCGACGCCTTTGCGATCTGGGGCATGACGCTTGCCGGCGGGGCGCATGTCGCCGGCCAGTTCGACGCCGCCGGGTTCGGCGCGCTGGTCGAGCGCGAGCGGATCACCAAGACCAGCCTGCCGCCGACGCTGCTCGACTGGATTTCGCGCCAGCGTCCCGACGAGCGACATGACCTGAGCTCGCTGGCGCTGATCAGCTATGGCGGCTCGCCGATGCAGGATGCAGTCTACAAGCGCTGCCGCGCGGCGCTCGGATGCCAGCTGCTACAGGCCTATGGCCTGACCGAAGGGTCAGGCTTTGTCTGCCACGAGCAGGCGGGCGACAACCCCGATCCCAATGCCGCGTTCGACACCGTCGGCCGGCCGACGCGTCACGTCGAGATCGCGTTGCTCGACGACGACGGCGGGACGGTGGCGGCGGGAATGGTCGGCGAATTCGGGCTGCGCGGGGCGCGGCTATTCCAGGGTTACTGGAACGATCCGGAGGCGACCCGCGCCGTACAGTCGTCCGGCTGGTACCGAACCGGCGACCTGGGCCTCAGCAGCGACGCCGGCCTGTATCAGGTCGTTGGCCGCAAGAAGGAAATGATCATCTCGGGCGGCGAGAACGTCTATCCCGCCGAAGTGGTCAACGCGCTGTTGTCGCATCCGGCGGTGATCGAGGCGGCGGTGTTCGGCGTGGCGGACGAGCGCTGGGGCGAGCAGGTGCGCGCGGTGGTTCATGTGCCCGCCGACGCCCCGCGGCCGAGCGCGGAGGAGCTGACGCAGCACTGCCGCAGCCTGATCGCCGGCTACAAGACGCCCAAACATATCGCGATCTGGCCCGACCCGCTGCCCAAGACCGGCGCGGGCAAGATCGCCACCGCCGCGATCAAGGCGCGGATCGTGCACGAGATCGGAAGGGCATCCTAGCAGCTGGAGAGCGCTAGCGGGACGAGCCGAAGGTCGTGGCCCGCCGATCGGCCAGCGCCGCGACGAAGATCACCGGCATGAACAACGCCCCGATCACCGCGCCATGGCACAGGTTGAGCAGGCCATGGCTGCGCCCGGTCATCGGCAACATTCCGAGGCCGAGCGTAACCGCGACGCGCAACGGCACCAGCACCGCCGCCGCGACCAGCACGAACAGGATCGTCCGCGCGATCACATTGCGCGGCACGAAGCCCAGCCAACCGCCGCCATACCGGCCTGGCGGCGGCGTCCTGGCGAAGCGGGCGCGCAGCACCAATGTCATCACCAGCGTCATCAGCCCGACCGGGCAGATCGTCGCCATCACCGCATCGACGATCGCACCATCGGGACCCTGCAGGTGCGGCGGCGGCTTGAGGCCGGCCGCCCACAACAGCACCGGAAACACGACCGCGTTGACGAAGATGCCGACCAGCGTGTCGACGATCATCATCCGCCGTATGCCTTGGGCCAATCACCGTCTCCCCACCGCACCAGCCGGCTTTGTGTGACAAGGACGGTCAAGAACTCGTCAAACGCCCGCCGCCTGGGGCCGCCCGCGTCCCCTGCCAGCGATGGATGCCGCCGACGTCGAGGCCGAACAGGTCGAGCGCGCGGCCGACGCTGTGATCGATCAGGTCGTCGATCGTCTCCGGTCGGCCATAGAAGGCGGGCAGCGGCGGCGCGACGATCGCGCCCATCTCGGTCACCGCCAACATGCTCTTCAGGTGGCCGGCGTGCAGCGGCGTCTCGCGCACCATCAGCACCACCCGCCGCCGCTCCTTCAGCGCGACGTCGGCGGCGCGCGACAACAAGCCCGCCGTCACCCCGGTGGCGAGTTCGGACAGGCTGCGGATCGAGCAGGGTGCGACCAGCATCCCCAATGTCGCGAACGACCCGCTGGAGATCGACGCGCCGATATCGTCGGCGCGGTGGACGACACTGGCCAGCGCCTCGACATCGGCGACCTTCAGGCTGGTCTCGTGCGCGAGCGTCAGCTTCGCCGCCTGGGTCATCACCAGATGCGTCTCGATCCCGGTCTCGCGCAACCGCTCGAGCGCGCGCACGCCGAAGATGACGCCCGATGCGCCCGACATGCCGACGATCAGCCGGCGAGGGTCGCTCAAGATACCTGCTCCAGGGATCGCAGGTGCGCGACCTGTGCCTCCCAGCGCGCCAGCGTCCTCGCCTCGTCGTGCAGGGTGAAGCCGATCATGCCGCCTACCTCGGCATAGGGTGCGCGGTGGCTGATCGCCCCGACGACGGTCATCTCGACGATCAGGTAATCGGGCGTGTCGACGCGGCCGACGACGGCGAGCCGCACTTCCCACGCGACGCCGTCGGCGGCGGCGTGCAGCGCGACATGGCCGTCGCGTCGCAAATTGGCGGCGCTGCTCGAGCGCGGCCACAGCCGCAGCTTCAGCCGGTCGCCGGCGATCAACACCTCGCCGGCGCTGAGGTAAGCGAGATGCGGCCAGCCGTCCTCCGCCACCGTTGCCAGCACGGCGGACACCGCGAGCTTGTCGCTGAGATCGTCGCCGTCGAACTGCGCCAGCAACGAGGCTGGCAGGATAGCGTCCATCCGCGTCTTTCCCATGAATCACATCAGCATGGCGATGCAGGAAACCGTTGGAAAGCCCGCAGAAGCGGTGGCGTCACTTTGACGACTTTTTGATCCGGCTCGCTCAGTCGTGTCACCGATCGCGGCGATCCCGACGCCGCAGGAGCGACCGATGCAGCCCGACGTCGAGTGGATCTCGCAGCAAATCCGTGCCGCGGGTCCGGTCATCGACCTGCGCCGGCTGGTGTCGCTCTACGCGCCGCTGCACGAGGTTGAGCCGTATCGCGGCGTCACCGTGTCGCGCGACCTGCGCTATGGTCCGCACGACCGCAATCTGGCCGACATCTTCCGCACCGATGACCAGGGAGCGCCGAGGCCGATCCTGCTGTTCGTCCACGGCGGCGGCTATATAGTGGGCGACCGGCGGGTCAGGCCGGGCAGCCCGTTCTACGACAACGTCGCCTTGTGGGGCGCGCGCTATGGATTCCTGGCGATCAACATGACCTACCGCCTTGCCCCCGCCGATCCCTGGCCGGCGGCGCAGCAGGACATCGCCGCCGCTATCGCCTGGGTGCGCGCTGCCGCGTTCGAATGGGGCGGCGATCCCGATGCGATCGTCTTGATGGGGCATTCGGCTGGCGCGACCCATATCGCCTGCTATGTCGCGCATCCCGAATATTGGGCGGACGGGATCGGCATTTGTGGCGCAATCCTCGTTTCGCCAACGGGCGGGGCAACGCCCGATGACCGCGCACTGGCGGACGACCTGCCATTCCTAGACCACGAGCGCGCTTATTTCGGCAGCGATGACGCGCTGTACGCCACTCGGGCGGCGGTGCCCGCGCTGGCTGCGAGCGAGGTGCCGCTGTTGTTCGTCGGTCCCGAGTTCGACCCCGCTTTCTTCCAGCGTCACCTCGATCGGCTGCGCGATCTGTTCACCGCCGCCGGTCGCGAGGACCGCTTCATCGTGCTGGACGCGAACAACCATATGTCGACGATCTTCTCGCTCAACACCGCAGATATCCGATTGGGCGACCTCGTTGCCGGGTTTGTTGACGATGTCTGCGGCATCGCATCACCGCGCCGCCGCATCGGCCAGACCGTTTGACGATCTTTTGACCGACACGGGCGAACGTCGGATGACGATGCGCGGGCCTTCCATCACGCCCTCGTCCGGCCGATAAGATAGGCGAAGCGACCATGCTGACCGAGATAGCGCGCCCGACCGACGATGAGCGCTCCGGCGGGTACAAGGAGAGCGGCGTGACCGATTGCGAGCGTTTTCGCCTCCGGACCTTCCTCGACCGGCTGGTCGAGGCGGGCGAGTGCCTCGTCGTCGAGGAGCCGATCGACCTGATCGACGTCGCTGGCCGGCTGGAGGGGGAGACGCGGGCGGTCTGGTTCAAGGCGGCCGGCCCCGACCGGCAGGAACTGGTCGGCAACGTCGCCGGCGCGCGCAGCCGCCTCGCGCTCGCCTTCGGCGTGTCGGCGACCGAATTGCCGCTGCGGCTGCGCGACGCCTCGTCGAAGACGATCGCCCCGGTGGAGGTGTCGTCGGCGGACGCACGCCCTGTTCTGACGGTGGAACTGGGCGACGACAAGGAAAAGACGCTCCTTGGC
>NZ_CAHJXA010000115.1 GCF_903644135.1 Sphingomonas bacterium
GGCGGCGGCGCGGTCGGCGACGTGGCGAGCGTCGAGGCCGGCGGCGGCGAGCGGCGCGACGATGTCGGCGCTGGTCACCTCGCGCGCGACTGTGCCGCCCTGGTAGACCGGATCGGGCAGGACCAGCACGTCGCCGGGCGCGAGCCCGTGGCGGAACGTCTTGATCAACTCGTCGCGCATCATCCGCAGCGGCCGATAGCCGTGCGGCTGGAACAGGATCAACACGCGACCGGGATGCGCGTGCAGCGTCGCCAGCGTTGCGGCGATCTTGTCGGGGTTGTGGCCAAAATCGTCGATCACCGCGATCCCCCCGGCCCTGCCGACCAGGTCGAAGCGGCGGCGCAGGCCGACGAACCCCTCGATCGCGCGCGCGACGTCGGCGAGTGGAACGCCGGCGGCGACGCACGCACCGATCGCGGCAAGCGCGTTGGCGACGTTGTGGCGGCCGGGCACGGCGAGTCGGATGCGGTGGCGTTCGCGCGCAGCGACCAGATCGAAGCCGATCGCGAACGGCTCGGGTGCCAAGTCCCGCGCCACCAGATCCGCCTCGCCCTCGACCGCCACCGTCACCAGCCGCTCGCGCGGGAGTGTCGCTGCCAACAACGCCGCCTCGACGTCGCCGACATTGACGATCGTCGTGCTCGCCTGCCGCGCGAAGTCCGTAAACAGCGACCGCAATTCGTCCAGGCTCTTGTGGTCGAGGCTGACATTGTTGAGGACGGCAATGCCCGGCCGATACAGCGCGATCGAGCCGTCGCTTTCGTCGACCTCGCTGACGAACGCGTCACCTCGCCCGACTAGCGCGCTGGCAAAGGGCGCGTCGGGGCGGACGAAGTTCTTCATCACCGCGCCGTTCATCACCGTCGGATCGCGACCGAGCGCGTGCAGGATCCAGCCGATCATGCCGGTGACGGTCGACTTGCCGCTGGTACCGGCGACGCCGATCGGCAGCGCGCTGGCGTTGAACAGCTGCGCGAGCAGCCCGGCGCGGCCGATCCGCCCGCAGCCCAGCGCAGTGGCGGCGACGATGTCGGGAACGCTCTCCTCCACCGCTGCGGAGGCGACGACCAGCTGGCCGGCGGCGACGCCGCTGCCGTCCTGCGGAAACAGGGCGATGCCGAGGTCGCGCAGCGCGTCGAACTTGGCGGGCACGCGCCCCGCATCGAGCGCGCGGTCGGAGCCGGCGACCCGGACGCCCCTTGCGGCGAGGATCATCGCCAGCGGCATCATCCCCGACCCGCCGATGCCGACCAGGAAACAGGGTGGCAGCGCATCGCCCATGTCGGATTTGCCGTCGTCCATGCGATCGCGCTATCGGTCCGGCCGGATCGAGGCAAGCGAGGCGCGGCTCATGAAAATCGGCATCGTCGCCCCCGCCAGCCGCGGCAAGCGCGAGGCATTGGCCCCCGCCAGCGCCTTTGCCGCAATCACCCACCCCGATGCCGACCTGATCTTCTCGTCCCAATGCTGGGAGGAGGACGGCCATTTCGCCGGCTCCGACGCGTCCCGCGCGGCGGCGTTCCTGCAGATGGCGAACGACCCGGCGATCGACGCGATCTGGTTTCTGCGCGGCGGCTATGGCTCCAACCGGCTATTGACCAGCGTCATGCCGCAGCTCGGCCCGGCGGCGTGGCACAAGGCCTATTGCGGCTATTCGGACGTCGGTTTCCTGCTGGGCGCGCTCTATGCCCGCCGCATCGGCCGACCGGTTCACGGGCCGATGGTGATCGACTCGCAGCGGGTGGGCGGCGACGTGACGGTGGCGCGCTCGCTGGGCTGGCTGGTGAGCGGCGATCGGCAGGGGCTGGAGCCGGGGCTCGACGGCCGGCCGGCGGCGGCGTTCAACCTGTCGATCCTGGGCGCGCTGATCGGGACGCCGTGGATGCCCGACCTCGCCGACCATGTCCTGCTGATCGAGGACGTGTCGGAGCCACTCTACAATATCGACCGGCTGCTCTGGCATATGGCGCACGCGACCCAGCTGCGCGGCGTCGCCGGTGTGCGACTGGGCGCGGTGAGCGACATCAAGCCCAACGACCCGCCCTGGGGCGAGCCGCTGGAATTGATAATCCAACGCTGGTGCGGCGAGATGGGTGTGCCGTATCTCGGGCGGGCGCTGATCGGGCATACGGCCGACAACCATGTCGTGCCGTTTGGAGTGGCGTGAGGCGTAGCCCTACATCACGTTGATGAAGACGTGGACCGGATCGCCGCGCTCCGATTGGATATAGTCACGCAGCCCCTTCAGGATGTCGGCCGCCGTCTTGCCCTTGTCGCCATAGCCCTTCGCAGTCGACAACCCGCGATACACGCTACTCGCGCCGCGCAGCGTCGCATCGCCGGCACCCATCAGCTTGTCGACGCCGAGCGCCAGGAATGAATCCTGGATACCCACCACGCACTGCATCGCGGCGGTGAGGTTTGCCGTCATCGTCACTCGCTGAAGCGCGTTCTGCACTTCGGAGATGATCGAGCTATAGTTGCTGCCACCGCCCTGGAGATGGTTGGCGGGATATTGACCGTTGATGCCGGGGCACACGGCACCGTTGGTCACGTTCTTCTCGGCCATGAAGTTGAGCAGGCCGCCGATGCGGCAGACCGTCAGCCCGGGCAGCGAGGACAGCCGGTGCGATAGCTTTCCCGGAAAGCTGCTGTTCTTTTCGTACAGGAACATGAAGGCCGACGCGACGACGCCGGCCGGAGCTTGCACTGGCATGATATTTCCCCCTATTTAAATTCCCCAAGGCGCAGTTGGCATATTTTCTTGGTCAACGCGAGTCTCGCCGCAACCTGTGCTCGATCCGGTCGGCGATGCGCCGGGTGGCTCTGGCATCACTCGCCCGCTATAGCCGCCGCGCGGTACCGCCGCTCCTTTCCCGCCAGAGGTTTGTTTCGACATGTCCGCCTTGTTCCGCATCACGCTCCCCGACGGTTCCGTCCGCGAGGTTGCGCCCGGGACTACCCCCGCGGATGTGGCCGCGGCGATCGGGCCGGGGCTGGCGAAGGTGGCGCTGGCGGCGCGCGTTGACGGCGAGGTGCGCGACCTGTCGCGACCGTTTGAGGGCGATGCGCAGCTGGCGCTGGTCACTGCGCGTGATGAGGCCGATGCGCTGGCGCTCGCCCGCCACGACTTTGCGCATGTCATGGCGGAGGCGGTGCAGCACCTGTTCCCCGGCGCACAGATCACTTTCGGGCCGGCGACCGAGGACGGTTTCTATTACGACTTCGCCGCGCCCAAGGATCGCGGGCCGTTCACCGATGAGGACCTGCCCGCGATCGAGGCGGAGATGCGGCGCATCATCGCCCGCAACGAGCCGTTCGTGCGCGAGGTGTGGTCGCGAGAGCAGCTGATCGAGACATGGATCCGGCAGGGCGAGACGTTCAAGGCCGAATGGGCTGCCGAGCTGCCCGATGGCGAGGAGCTGACCATCTATCGCCAGGGCGAGTGGCTCGACATGTGCCGCGGGCCGCACATGCCCTCGACGGGGCGGCTCGACCCGGCGGCGTTCAAGCTGACGCGGGTGTCGGGGGCGTATTGGCGCGGCGACCAGGCCAATGCGATGCTCAGCCGCGTCTACGGCACCGGCTGGCTCAACAAGAAGCAGCTCGACGCCCACCTCCTCATGCTGGAGGAGGCCGCCAAGCGCGACCATCGCCGCATCGGTGCCGACATGGACCTGTTCCACCTCCAGTCGGAGGCGCAGGGGAGCGTGTTCTGGCACCCCAAGGGCTATCTGCTGTGGCGGCAGCTGGAGGCGTATATGCGCCGCCGCCTCGACGCCGCCGACTATGCCGAGGTCAAGACGCCGCAGCTGATGGACGCCCGCCAGTGGGAGCAGTCGGGGCACTGGGGCAAGTATCGCGAGAACATGTTCGTCGTGCCCGACGAGATCCCGGGGACGGAGGAGGGCGCGGCGGTGCTGTCGGGCGACGCCGAGCTGATGGCGCTGAAGCCGATGAACTGCCCCGCGCACGTCCTGATCTTCAAGCAGGGGATCAAGTCGTACCGCGACCTGCCGATCCGCATGGCCGAGTTCGGCTGCTGCCACCGCAACGAGCCGCACGGCGCGCTGCACGGCATCATGCGGGTGCGCCAGTTCACCCAGGACGATGCGCATATCTTCGTGCGCGAGGACCAGCTGGTCGACGAGGTGACGAAGTTCTGCGAGCTGCTCGACAGCGTCTATCGCGACTTGGGGTTCGAGGATTACGCGGTCAAGCTGGCGCTGCGCCCCGAAGCGCGGTTCGGCAGCGACGCGATGTGGGACCAGGCGGAGGAGGAGCTGCGCCAGGCGGTGCAGGCGTCGTCGCTGTCCGACGCGATCAAGGCGAAGTTCGAGGAGCTGCCGGGCGAGGGGGCCTTCTATGCGCCGAAGCTGGAGTTCCACCTGACCGACGCGATCGGGCGGACGTGGCAGGTCGGCACCATCCAGTCCGACCGGGTGCTGCCCGACCGACTCGACGCGAGCTACGTCGGCCAGGACGGCGAGCGCCACCGGCCGGTGATGCTCCACCGCGCGATCCTGGGCACCTTCGAGCGCTTCATCGGCATCCTCATCGAGCATCACGCCGGCCGCTTCCCGCTATGGCTGGCACCGGTGCAGACGGTGGTCGCGACGATCGTGTCGGACGCCGACGACTATGCCGAACGGGTCGCGGCCGAGCTGCGCGCGGCGGGTCTGCGCGTCGAGACCGACCTCAGGAACGAGAAGATCAACTATAAGGTACGCGAGCACTCGGTTGCCAAGGTGCCGGTGCTGCTCGTCGTCGGCAAGCGCGAGGCGGACGAGGGCACGCTGGCGATCCGCCGCCTCGGCAGCCAGGGGCAGGAGGTGGCGACGCTGGCCGCCACGCTCGCCGCGCTCAGCGCGGAGGCGGTGCCGCCCGACCTGCGCAACACACCTTCCGCTTGAGGTGGAAAATCACTATGTCCGTCATCTGACCACGATAGGAGCGACACCCATACCCCCTCCCACTCCCATGCGCCGGCCCAACCAGGCACCGCCGATGAACGGCCCGCGGTTCAACGAATTCATCGTCAGCCCCAAGGTTCGCGTGATCGATCACGAGGGCGAAAATCTGGGCGTGATGTATACCCGCGAGGCGATGGCGCAGGCGCAGGAGCTGGGCCTCGACCTGGTCGAGGTGTCGCCCAACGCCGACCCGCCGGTCGCCAAGTTCCTCGACGTCGGCAAGTTCAAGTACGAGGCGCAGAAGAAGGCGAACCTCGCCCGCAAGTCGCAGAAGACGCAGGAGATCAAGGAGATCAAGATGCGTCCCAACATTGACGATCACGACTATGACACCAAGATGAAGAAGGTGGTCGAGTTCATCGAGGAGGGCGACAAAGTCAAGGTGACGATGCGCTTTCGCGGCCGAGAGCTTTCGCACGGATCGCTCGGCATGGCGGTGCTGCAGCGCGTCGCGGAGGCGACCAACGAAGTCGCCAAGGTCGAGGCCTATCCGCGGATGGAAGGTCGGCAGATGCTGATGGTGCTGTCGCCCAAATAGAATGGCGACGCTATTCTATGTCGCGTGGGCGACACGGCCAGCGGGGCGCAGCCCCGACTGACGGCGCGGGTTCTCTCCGCGCCGGCGCGCCGCTGATGAGACAGCCTCCTACCGCCCCGCCGCCGCCGCGATCAGCCGCGTCTCCAGCGCCGCCAGCCTTGGCCCTTCGGCGATCTTGTCGCCGGTCAGGTCGGTGAGATAGAAGGTGTCGACCGCGCGTTCGCCATAGGTGGCGATGTGCGCCGAATGCACCGTCACCTTCGACTGGAACAGCGCGTTGGCCAGCTGTCCCAGCAGCGCCGGCCGGTCGCGAGCGTTAACCTCGACGACGGTGAAGCGATTCGAGGCGCGGTTGTCGATCAGCGCGTTGGGCTGAATGTCGAAGGCGTCGGCGCGGGGCCGGGGGAGCGGGCGGGCGCGCAGCCGCTCGTCGAGCCGGCCGCGATTGGCAAGCGCGTCCTCGATCGCGCGGGTCAGCCGGGCGAGCTGGCCGGCATCGTCGAACGGCCGGCCGAGCGGGTCCTGCACCAGGAAATTGTCGAGCGCGACGCCGTCGCGGGTGGTGTGGATGCGCGCGTCGATGATGTTACCGCCGGCGACATGGATCGCGCCGGCGATGCGGTAGAACAACCCCGGATGGTCGGCGGCGGCGATCGTCACCAGCGTCGCGCCGCGATCGGGATAGACCTGCGCGTCGATCGCCAGCGGGCGGTTCGCGGCGGCGGCGAGGAAGCGGGCGTTGCCGAGCAGCACATCGTCGGTCTCCGCCACCCAATAGGAGGCGGGCAGCCGCCGCACATGCGCCTTGAACGCCGCCTCCTCCCAGCCAAGCGCCTCGCGCAGCCGCGCCTGCTTGGCGGCAATGCGCTCGTCGCGGCCGCGCTGCTGGTGACCGAGGCGCAGCACCTCCTCGGCGGCGGCGAACAAGGTGTCGAGCAACTGCCGCTTCCAGCCATTCCAGGTGCCCGGCCCGACCGCCTGGATGTCAACGATGGTCAGCACCAGCAGCAGCCGCAGTCGCTCGGTGCTCTGCACCTGCCGGGTGAAGTCGAGGATCGTTTTGAAGTCCGACAGGTCGCGCTTGAACGCTGTTGCCGACATCAGCAGGTGATGGCGCACCAGCCACGCCGCCGTCTCCGCCTCTGCTGCCGTCAGCCCCAGCCTGGGGCCGAGCCGGCAGGCGACCTCCGCACCGAGCACCGAATGGTCGCCGCCGCGCCCCTTGGCGATGTCGTGGAGCAGCACCGCGACGTACAGCGCCCGACGCGACGCGATCTGCTCGATCACGGCGCTGGCGAGCGGGTGCTCCTCCGTCATCGCGCCGCGCTCGAGCCGCGACAACAGGCCGATCGCGCGGATGGTGTGCTCGTCGACGGTGTAATGATGGTACATGTCGAACTGCATCAGCGCGACGATGCGGCCGAAATCGGGGACGAAGCGGCCCAGCACGCCGGCCTCGTTCATCCAGCGCAGCACCAGCTCGGGGTCGTGGCGGCTGGTCAGGACATCGAGGAAGAGGGCGTTGGCGCGCGGGTCGGCGCGATGATCGTCGATCAGCTTGGCGTCGCGCGCGGCGGCGCGCACCGTCAGCGGGTGGATCTCCAGCCCGTGCACGTCGGCCAGCTGGAACAGCTCGATCAATCGCACCGGGTCTTCGGCGAAGAAGCCGTCGCGCGGCAGCGCCAGCCGGTCGCGGTCGATGCCGAAGCCGTTCAGACCGCGCTTGCGCCGGCGCAGCATGGCGAGCCCGAACGCCCGCCCGATCGGCGCGAAGCGCTCGTCGAGATGCGCGAGGAAGACGCCGGTCAGCGTCCCCACCGTCTTCGCCTGCAAGAAGTAATATTGCATGAACCGCTCGACCGCCGGCTTGCCCGGCCGGTCGGAGAAGCGCATTCGCGCGGCGATCTCGCGCTGGACGTCGAAGGTCAGCCGGTCCTCGGCGCGGCCGGTGATGGCGTGGAGGTGGCAGCGCACCGCCCACAACCAGTCGTCGGCGCGGTGAAACAACCGGTATTCGGCCGGGGTGAACAGGTCCTTGTCGACCAGCTCTGCGGCGCGGGTCACGTCGAACACGTATTTGCCGATCCAGAACAGCGCGTGCAGGTCGCGCAGGCCGCCCTTGCCCTCCTTGACGTTGGGCTCGACGACGTAACGGCTGTCGCCCATCTTGCGGTGGCGCTCGTCGCGCTCGGCCAGCTTGGCGGCGATGAAGGCACGCTCGCTGCCGCGTTGGATCTCGGCCTTGAAGCGGCGGCCGGCCTCTTCGTACAGCGCGGCGTCGCCCCATACGAAGCGCGCTTCCAGCAGTGCGGTGCGCGCGGTGACGTCGGCCTTGGCCTGGCGCACCATCTCGTCGAGCGAGCGGCTGGAATGGCCGACCTTAAGCCCCAGGTCCCAGAGCGTGTAGAGGATCGACTCGATGACCTGCTGCGCTCGGAGGGACGGCGCGCCTCGGGTGACGAAGCCGATATCGACGTCCGACTGCGGGGCCATCTCGGCGCGGCCATAGCCGCCGACCGCGAGCAGCGCGAGGCGATCGCCGCCCGTGCCCGGCGTGTGGAGCCGGCCGTCGACGAACTCGGCCAGCGCGCGCAGCAGCCCGTCGATCAGATACGCCCCCGCCGCCGCCGCCTCGAGCCCGCGGGCGGGATGGTCGAGCAG
>NZ_CAHJXA010000116.1 GCF_903644135.1 Sphingomonas bacterium
GCGCGAACGGATCTTCTTTCCGCTCGTGTCGGGTCGCGATGGTGGCTCGGGCCTCGGACTCACGCAGCCGGGCCAGCCGCGCCCCGGCCCAGAGCGCGTCCCCACCGTTGTTGCCGCTCCCGACCAGCAGGACGACCGACGCCATCGGCATGAAGCCGCGACCCAGTCGATGCAGGCGGCGGCCGATAGATGGACGCTCATCTGGTGCCACAGACCAGGAACGCAGTGGCAGAAGGCATGGACCGCCCCCGCTGGATTGGGCCGGAACGTGCGGCCGGCGGCGAAGATAACGCCCGAGGTGCCGAGCGATATCAGCGCGTCGCCATCCTTCACGACACCGACGCCCGCAGCCCCCGCCGCGTTGTCCCCGCCGCCCGCAGCGATCGGTACGCGGTCCATGCCCCAGCGTTCGGCGATGTTAGCGCGCAGCCGGCCGGTCGGCTCGGTGCCCTCGTGCAGCCGCGCCATCTGCTCAACCGTCAGTCCGCAGGCGGCAAGGGCGATGTCGCTCCAGCGCCGCGCGCCCACGTCTAGCCACAGCGTGCCGGCGCTGTCCGACAGATCCGACGCCTTGTCGCCGGTCAGCGCGAGCCGGACGTAATCCTTGGGCAGCAGCACGCTGCGGACGGCGGCGAACGTCGTCGGCTCATCGCGCGCGACCCACAGCAGCTTCGGCGCGGTGAACCCCGGCATGGCGAGGTTGCCGGTGATGGTGTGCAGGTCGGGCACCGCGCGTTCCAGCGCTGCGCACTCGGCATGGCTGCGGCCGTCGTTCCATAGGATCGCGGGGCGGAGCGGCCGGTCGTCTTCGCCCAGCAGCGTCGCGCCGTGCATCTGCCCGGCTAGGCCGACCCCGCGCACGCGTCTGCGCAGCGCCGGATCGATCGCGCGGACCGCTGCGTCGGTGGCGCGCACCCAGTGGTCTGGGTCCTGCTCCGACCACAGCGGCCGGGGCCGCGACAACGTCAGCGGCGCATGGCCCTGGCCGGTCACGGTGCCGTCGATGTCTAGTATGACCGCCTTGATCCCGGAGGTGCCGACGTCAATGCCCAGGAACACGTATTTCCCCTAATCGCATTTATATGACTTAATGTAAGCCGACATGATGTGGCAAGGTACGGGATGAGCTGTTGGTTCCACCCGCTTGCTGCGAGCAGCGACCAACGGGTGAACGGGATTTGCGGCACGGTCGATGACAAACAGGTCGCTGGAGGGGACACGATGATGACGGATACCTCGGCGGGAGCGCACGCCAATTTGGGTTTCATTGCCGCGATCGTGGCGGTGGCGACCATCGGCGGCTTCATGTTCGGCTATGACTCCGGCGTGATCAACGGCACGCAGAAGGGCCTCGAAGCGGCATTCGCGCTCGGCAAGCTGGGGGTCGGCGTCAATGTCGGCGCGATCCTGATCGGCTCGGCCTTCGGTGCGTTCGGGGCGGGGCGATTGGCTGACGCGATCGGGCGGCGGTCGGTTATGATGCTGGCGGCGGTGCTGTTTATGGTCAGCGCGCTGCTGGCGGGCGCGGCGGGTAGTTCGGCGGTGTTCATCGCCGCGCGTATCGTCGGCGGGCTCGGCGTCGGCGCGGCCAGCGTGATCTCGCCGGTCTATATTTCCGAAATCACGCCCGCGGCCATCCGCGGCCGATTGTCGAGCGTGCAGCAGGTGATGATCATCACCGGCCTGACCGGCGCGTTCGTCGCCAATTACCTCATCGCCACCTATGCCGGCGGTTCGACCGCGCCGTTCTGGGCGGGACAGCCGGCGTGGCGCTGGATGTTCTGGCTGCAGGCGATTCCCGCGCTGGTTTATCTCGCCGCGCTCGTCCTGATCCCTGAGAGCCCGCGCTATCTCGTCGTTAAGGGCCGCGACGAAGCGGCTTCGCGTGTGCTGACCCGGCTGTTCGGTGCGGACGAAGCGGCGCGCAAGGTGGCGGAGATCCGCGCCAGCCTCGGGGGCGATCATCACCGACCGCGGCTGGCGGACCTGATCGACGTCGCCAGCGGGCGCGTTCGCCCGATCGTGTGGGCCGGCATCGGCCTGGCGGTGTTCCAGCAGCTCGTTGGCATCAATGTTGTCTTCTATTACGGTGCAGCGCTGTGGGAAGCGGTGGGTTTTTCTGAGAACGACGCGCTGTTGACCAACATCCTGTCGGGCGTGTTGTCGATCGGCGCGTGCCTGCTCGCCATGGCACTGGTCGACCGGATCGGGCGCAAGCCGCTGCTGCTGATCGGCTCGGCGGGGATGGCGGTCACGCTGGCGACGGTGGCCTGGGCGTTCTCGACCGCGGCGACCGGCGCAGGTGGCGCGATCGCGCTGCCGGGCGACAACGGCGTCGTCGCGCTGCTCGCCGCCAACCTCTACGTCGTGTTCTTCAACGTCAGCTGGGGACCGGTGATGTGGGTCATGCTGGGCGAGATGTTCCCTACCCAGATCCGCGGTTCCGGGCTGGCGGTGTCGGGGTTCGCGCAATGGACCGCGAACGCCGCCGTGTCGGTCAGCTTCCCGGCGCTGGCGGTGTCGCCGGGGCTGGCGACGACCTATGCGGGCTATGCCTTCTTCGCGGCGGTGTCCTTCTGGTTCGTGGGTGCCATGGTGCACGAAACGCGCGGGCGCGAGCTTGAGGCGATGCCCGGCTGATTGCCGCTGCGGATCGTGTCGCGGCGGGGCGTCGGTTCCGGGATGCGGCTACATCCCCGCGGTCTGCCGCAATGCCGTCGCACCCGACCGCATGAGGCCGTGATCGGACCCGAGCAGGAACAGCGAGGCACCGCGGTCGCGCCACTGCGGCACGTCCGCCGGCCGCGCCAGGAACATGCCGACCGGCATCTGCCGCTCGACGCAGATCGCGACGATCCGCTCGACGGCGTCGACGACGCGCGGGTCGTCGGCCGAGGTGCAGCCGAACGACACCGTCAGGTCGGCGCGGCCAATGAAGACGGCGTCAAGCCGTTGAACGGACGCGATCGCCTCGACATGATCCAGCGCCTCAACGTCCTCGATCTGGGCGACGACGATCGTTTCGCGCTCGCTCCGGGCGAGATGCTCCTCCATCGTCGCGCGGCCGTAACCGGCCGCCCGCGTCGACGCCGCAAAGCCCCGCCCGCCCGGCCCGTAGTGCGCCGCCCTGATCAAGGCGCGCGCGTCGTCCGCGGAGCGGATGTGCGGCGCGATGACCCCCGTCGCGCCGATATCGAGCGCGGCCAGGATATTGTCGGGAGAGGCGCTGGCGGGCCGGACGAGCGTCGGCAGGTTGCCGGCACGGGCCGCCATGACGCAAAGGTCCAGCGCCGCGCGGTCCAGCGGCGCGTGTTCGGCATCGATGCAGAGCAGATCGAAATTCGACGTCGCCAGCACTTCCACGACATGAGGATGCGGGGTTTTGAGGAATGTGCCGAGGAGCGGTTCGCGCGCCGCCAATCTCGTCTTCAGGTTTATCATGTCGCACATCCCGGCTTATGGCGTAGGTGCCGATCCGTCAGCATCGCTCGTCGCCGCCGTTACGCCGAGTGAAGTCGATGGACAACGAGGCTGTCGGTGCCACGCGCCGAGAGGATTGTATTCCCTCGACCGATCGTGCAAGCGTCTTCACTTGCTACCTTGTGGGATTGTCGAGGGCCATCGGCGCGCTGTCTATGGACAACGATAGGGTCGGCTCGACAATCCGGATCTTCTTCGCAGACGATTGTGAAACGCCCGGTGTCGACGATCAATCGCAGATCAGCGCTTGCCGGTATCGCCGGTGCAAGCTCCGCCCTCGCCCCCGGGCCGGGCGTCGGCATGGCGATGACGACGGCCTCCGCGTCATCGCCGCTCGGGTACTGGACCGCCGATGCGCATGACCTGCCTTGCTATGCTTTCACCGGTGACGTGCCCATGGCTACCTCGACGCCGGCGGGCCACACGGTCCCGCTCGACGCCGACCCGGTGTTCCTACTCGGCAATTACGATCTGACGCTGTTCGCCCATGCGAGCGGCCGACTGTCGTTCGTATCGGGAGAGCGCGGCTGGGTGCGGCTGAACGAGCCCGGGGGGATGGCGGCGGGACATGCCGCGACGCTGACGGTGACGGGCAGCGGGCCGGGGCGAACGCACGACCTGCTCGGACCCTCGGGTATCTGCGCCTCGGCGCGAAGGTCGGTACGGACGTTCGGCTGCGGCACGGCCCGTTATACGATGAAGCCCGAGCCCGGGGTGACCGTCGAGCGCATCCTGAGCGTCGCCCCGTCGACGGCGCAGCAGCGGGCGCAGGCCGCAGTCGTCGTGACAATCCGCCTGACCAACGCCGGTCCAGGGCCGCTCGATATCGACTATGCCGAGATGATCGTCAGCAATCCCGCGCTGGTTGCGGACTCTGCGACAAGTCCGATCCGGTTCGACAATATAGCGCGAGCGCTGCCCGGCGGCCTTGGCATTATCTGCGACGCGACCGCAACCAGCGACGATCCCGGTCTGCTCGTCCCGATCGACGTGCCGAGCCCGTACAATCTCTATCCGCCCTCACTTGTCCTCGCCGCCGCCCCGAAGGCGGGCAGCTCCCCCGTCGCCTTCGAGCAGCACGCGATCGACGGCGGCGCGGTTGCGCTGACGGCGCGTTCCCACGTCCGGGTCGCTCCCGGTGCGACGCGCGACATCGTGCTGATCATCGCGCTCAAGTCGCCCGAGGTCAGCCTTGCGCCGCTGGAGCGGTTCCTGGACGCGCTCGCCCCGTCGTCGTCAGGAGACTGGTTCCGTCGGACCTGGGTCGACGTGCTGTCGCCGCTTGCCGGGGTGCCGGATGCGGCGTTGCGCGCCGAGCTGTTGTGGGACGGCCACGCGCTGCTCGCGATGGCGACGTACGCGGGCTATTATCGCCAGACCTTCATCCCGCAGGGGATGACGGGCGATTACGTGCAGGGCTTCAACGCCAGTCCGCGGGATCATCTTCAGCATGCGTTGGCGGCCATCTATCTCGCGCCCGAACTCGCCCGGTCGACCATACTCTATACGCTTTGCCAGATGAAGCCGGACGGCGCGATCAAGTTCACCGTGTCGGGTAACGGCCACACGGCCGGCAGCACCTGGAGCCCGTCCGACCAATCGCTTTTCCTGTTCTATGCGCTTGGCGAATACCTGCAGGTCACGCACGACTGGAGCATCCTGGATGCGACGACGCCCTATGCCCCGGCGCTGGCAGGGCCGACAGGAACGGCGCTCGAGAAGCTGGAACGTGCATTCGTCCACTTGCGCGACCATGTGTCGACCGGTTCGCATGGCCTGGTGCGGATGCTGACCGGCGACTGGAACGACCAGATCTATGCCGGCGTGCCGGAGGGACAGTATCGCGATACGGCCGAATCGCAGATGAACTCGGCGATGGTGATGGCGATCATGCCGGCCATGATCGAGCAGCTGGACGCCTATGCGCAGACGCAGCAGGGCGAACGGGCGATCGTCATCGGACATCTGACCTCAAGCATGCGGACCTATGCCGACCGGATTTCGCAGGCGATGATGCGCGACGTGGAGGGCAGGACGTTCGCGCGGCGTGCCTGGCTGGCGCCGGGCAAGGCGCTTGGTGAGAACAACATGTACCTGGAGCCGCAATCCTTTCTCCTTCAGGCGCCGGATTTCCCGATCGCGAGGAAGCGGAGGCTGTTTCGGGAGCTGCAGCGTCGGCTGATGGACGGCGAGATCCTCGGCCCGCGCCAGCGCGAGAAGGCGGTTTTCACCAGCGGCATGATCGCCGGCACCAGCGAGAATGGCGGCTTCTGGTATTCACTTGCCGGTCAGGCGATCGCGGGGGTGGCGACGTTCGACCGCCGGGCGGCGTTGGCGATGCTCGACCGGTTGATGTTTCGGAATTTTGGCCGCCATCATCCCGGTTATTGGGTCGGGCTCTGGACCGCTCCCGACACGTTGAACGCGGAACGCGCCGGCGACATCGGGGGACTGCCGCGGCCGATGAACGACGGAGTTTTCTACAAGATGGCGGTCTATTGCGCGCACGCCCATGCATGGCCGGTATACTGCTATTTTCGCATCCGGAACGCCACGTAACCGCTACGCTGCCCTTCGTCGAAGCTAGCAGCTCGGAATAAATCTGATAATAGCGTCTTCAGAGGTTCGATTGCTCGGGCCGCCCGGTTTGGAGCTCGTCATGCAACCCTACGCCATCAACGAATTCGCGGCGAAGGCGGTGCTTGTCACTGGAGCGAGCACGGGCATCGGCGCGGCCGTCGCCGCCGCCTTCGCCCGCCATGGTGCTCAAGTCGCGATCCACTATCACCGTAATCGGGAAGCGGCGGAAGCGGGTCGCGACGCAATCGTTCAGCACGGTGGCCGCGCCGTGCTGATCCGCGGCGACCTCGGCGAGCCGGCGCAGGGTGCGAAGGTGGTGGGCGAGGCGGCCGAGATGCTCGGCGGCCTCGACATCCTCATCAACAATGCGGGGTCGCTGACCGGCCGCACGCCATTCCTGCAATGGACCGACGAGACCTTCGACACCGTCATGAACCTCAATGCGCGATCGGTCATCACCGCCTCGCAGGCGGCCGTACCGCATCTGGAGGCGGGGGGCGGGACGATCGTCAACATCGGGTCGATCGCCGGCAGCGACGGCGGCGGCCCGGGTGCCGGCCACTATGCCGCAGCGAAAGCCTATGTGCATAGCCTCACCCGCCACATGGCCCGCGATCTCGCGGGGCGCGGCATCCGCGTCAATGCCGTCGCGCCCGGCGTGATCGCCACGCCGTTCCACGCGGCGACACCGCCCGATAGGATGGAGGCGATGCGCAACGCCGTGGCGCTGGGCCGCGTCGGCGAGCCGGACGATTGCGTCGGCCCGATCCTGTTCCTGTGCTCGGGCGCGATGAGCGGCTACGTCACCGGCCAGATTCTGCACGTCAACGGCGGCCAGTACATGCCCTGAACGTGGACAGGAGTGTGGTCCTAACCCTCTCCTTCGCGCCTCACCACCAAGTCGCGTATAGCGCGATGAGGATCAGGATAACAGGGACTCCAACCGCGTCGAACCCGCGACTGGTGCGAACCGCACATCAGGCACTGCGATGCGGTTGCTGTACGCCCATGCGTCGACCGCCAGCGACAGGATCACCGCCAGTGCGAGCGAGACGGCGAAGACGATGCTCATCCCATCCATGAGCGGAACGCTGGGCAGGAATTTAGCGACAGGAACGAGCCAATCACCGACCCGACGGCCGCGGCGATCGCGCCGGCTTCGTTGCCGCGCTTTGAGAAGAGGCCGAGCAGGAAGATGACGGTGATGCCGGGCGAAAAAAACCTGAAAACTCCTGGACGAACTGGAACGCCTGATCGGAGCGACCGATCAGCGGGCGCGCCGAGACGATCGTCACGCAGGCCGCCATCCCGCCCGACCAGCACCTACCCCCGCTCGTCCTTCGGGTGATCCGATCCGTCCTCGATCGCCGGGGGCGTGGACCGGTATTTGACATAAAGATCGAGCATGAAGATCGTCGTGATCGAATTGATCTTTGAGGCATTCGACGCGGCGATCGCCGCGATCAGCGCCGTTGGATACGCCTCATCCGGCTTGGCCCGGCCCGGCACCAGCGCGGGACGCGGCGATGCGAAGGACGACGGTCACTAGCAACATCAGCAGCTTGAGGAAGGCGGTGAAGACCACGCCCTTCTGCGCCTCGGCAATGCTCTTCGCGGCGAGCGCGCGCTGGATGACATTTCCGGTTGAAAACCCAGTAGGACAGGTTGGCAATCCACATCCCGCCGATCAGCGCGGCCAGGCCGGGCAGCTCTTTGTAATGCGGGTCGCGGGGTTTGAGGATCATGTGGAAATGGTCAGGCACGCGCCGGGCCAGTTCGCTGAAGCCGCCGACAATGCCAGCTGCACCGCCGATCCGCGCGAGCGTGAGTGCCGAGATCAGCAAACCGCCCGCGACCAGCACGGGTCACCTGGACGATGTCGGTCAGCGCCACCGTCTTCAGCCCGCCGCGTATCTGATAGAGCAAGGCTAAGACGCCAAGCCGGCTCTGTCAGACCAAATGCACCGGCTGGTAAGAAGGGCAGGATAGGGCGGTTGTATGCCCCGTCCTCGCAAGCCAGCCAGCCCGTTCCGCTACTTCAACTCATCCCCTGAGGTGATCCGCCTTGTGGTGATGATGTACGTCCGGTTCCCG
>NZ_CAHJXA010000117.1 GCF_903644135.1 Sphingomonas bacterium
CGGCGCGGCGCACGCCGGCTGGAAGGGCGCGCTTGGCGGCGTCACCAACACGGTGCTGGTGGCAATGGAGGCGCTGGGCGCGCAACGCGAGCGGATCGCCGCCGCCGTGGGCCCATGCATCGCGAGGGCGAGCTATGAGGTCGACGGACTGTTCCGCAGCGGCTTCGTCGCCGCCGAGCCCGACAACGAGCGCTTCTTCGTCGAAGGCCAAGGCGGCCGCCACCAGTTCGATCTGGAAGCCTATGTCGTCCATCGGCTGGCGAGTGCCGGCGTCCCGCGGGTCGAGGCGCTGGGCCTCGACACTTATGCGGACGCCGACCGCTTCTTCTCCTATCGCCGCGCCACCCACCACGGCGAGGACGATTACGGCCGCCAGATCGCGCTGATCGGCATCGCCTGACGCGGGACCGCTTGCCCCACGGGGCGCGAGCGGCGATGAAGCGCGCATGAGCGATCTCGGCAGCTTCGTCGCCGGCCTGCCCAAGGCCGAGCTTCACCTCCATATCGAGGGCAGCCTTGAGCCCGAGATGATGGTCGCGCTTGCCCGTCGCAATCGGGTGGCGATCCCCTTCGCCTCGGTGGAGGAGGTACGCGCCGCCTATCGCTTCACCGACCTGCAGAGCTTCCTCGACATATATTATGCCGGCGCGGACGTGCTGCGCACCGCCGAGGATTTCCACGACCTCGCCGCTGCCTATTTCGACCGCGCGGCGGCGGACGGCGTGACTCACGCCGAGATCTTCTTCGACCCGCAGACGCACACTCATCGCGGCATCGCGTTCGCGACGGTGATGGACGGCCTGCTCGCCGCGGTTGACGGCGCGCGCGCCAAGCACGGCATGAGCGTCTATCTCATCATGAGCTATCTGCGGCATCTCGACGAGGAGGACGCGTTCGCGACGCTGGCGATGGCGGAGCCGTGGCTCGACCGGCTGGTCGGCGTCGGCCTAGATTCGTCGGAGGTCGGCAATCCGCCCGCCAAGTTCGCCCGCGTCTTCGCGGCCTCGCGCGAACGCGGGCTGAAGCTGTGCTGCCACGCCGGCGAGGAAGGGCCACCCGCCTATGTGCACGAAGCGCTGGACCTGCTCCACGTCGACCGCATCGACCATGGCAACCGCAGCATGGAGGATGCGGGCCTGGTCGCCCGGCTGGCACGCAGCGCAATGACGCTCACCGTCTGCCCGCTGTCCAATGTCGCCCTGCGCAACGTCGATCGGCTGGAGGATCACCCGATCGACCGGATGCTGGCGGCGGGGCTGCGCGCCACCATCCACTCGGACGACCCCGCCTATTTCGGCGGCTATATCGCTGAGAACTTCCGCGCCGTCGCGGAGGCGAGAGGACTTGGCCGCGAGCAGCTGGTGACGCTGGCGCGCAACAGCTTTCTTGGCAGCTTCCTGCCCGACGATCAGGTCGCGGCGCAGCTGACGCGGCTCGATGCTTATGCGGAGCGCACCTGATGCCGGTGTTCACGCCCGTCGACCATGACGCGTTCGTCGCCGATGTGAAGGCGCTCGCCGCAGCGGTCGCGGCCGATCGGGACTGGTCGCCGACCTTCCTGATCGGCATCGGCCGCGGCGGGCTGGTGCCGGCGGTGTTCCTCAGCCACGCCACCGGCCTGCCGACGCTGTCGTGCGACCTGTCGAGCCAAGTCAAGGACTTCGCCGAGGAGGTGCTGGTCCGCCTTGCCGCGCGGACGCGCGCCGGGGAGCGGCTGTTGTTCGTTGACGACATCAACGACTCGGGTCGTACTATCGGCCTGCTGCGGACCGCATTGGCAGCGGCGGGAGGCGTCGAGGGTGCGGTGCGGTTCGCGACGCTGATCGACAACCGCGTCTCTGCGCAACGCGTCGACTATGCCGCGCGCACGATCGACCGGACGGTGACCAAGGACTGGTATGTCTTCCCGTGGGAAGCGATGGCTCCGGCCGAGACGATCGCCGACGACGCCGCCGCGGTACCCGAGCGGATCGCTTGACGCTCGATGAGGGGCATCGGGGTGATTGGCGCGGTGCTGCTCGCGATGCTGGCCCCGGTAGGGGCTGCAGCGGAGGACGACCCGCCGCTCTCGGTCGACTGGCTCGCGGTCCATGGCCAGGCGACCCTGGTCGCGCAGGGTACGCCCGGCTTCCGCTCGCCCTATGAGGGGCCGAACAGCCTGACCCCGCGCCAGCTGCGCGAGACGATCGACGCAACGCTCTACGCAGGGGTCAGCCCGTGGCGGGGCGGCGAGCTGTGGGTGAACCCGGAGGTCGACCAGGGGTTCGGCCTGTCGAACACGCTCGGCGTCGCCGGCTTCCCGAGTGCGGAGGCGTACAAGGTCGGCAAGAGCAGCCCTTACGTGCGGTTGCAGCGCCTGTTCTTCCGCCAGACGATCGACCTTGGCGGTGATGCCGAGCCGGTCGCGGCAGCGGCGAACCAGTTCGCCGGCCGCCATCGCGCCGACCGGCTGGTGGTGACCGCCGGCAAGTTCAGCGTCGGCGACGTGTTCGACACCAATCGCTATGCTCATGACCCGCGCGCCGACTTCCTCAACTGGGCGATCGTCGATGCCGGCAGCTTCGATTATGCCGCCGACGCTTGGGGCTATTCCAGCGGCATCGCGGTCGAGCTGTACCGGGCGGCCTGGACGCTACGACTCGGCGCATTTAACCTGTCGACCATCCCCAATGGCGAGACGCTGGAACGCGGTTTCGGCCAGTTCCAGCTAGATGGCGAGGTCGAGCATCGCCACCGGCTCGGCGGGCACGATGGTGCCGTGCGCATGACGCTGTTCCGCAACGAGGGTCGCTTTGGCCGCTTCGACGACGCCCTGGCGGTCGCCGGTCCTGGTGGCGCGCCCGATACTGCGCTCGTGCGGACACGTCGCAGCCGGGTCGGCGTCCACCTCAACCTCGAACAGGCGGTGTCCGAGCACGCCGGCATCTTCGCCCGTGCCGGCATCGCCGACGGCGCGGTCGAGCCCTATGACTTTACCGATATCGACCGCACCGCCGCGGCGGGGGTGGCGATCGACGGCGGCGGCTGGGGGCGCAAGGCCGACACGCTGGGGATCGCGGTCGTGGTCAACGGCATCTCGGCCGAGCATCGCCGCTATCTGGCGGCCGGTGGGGTCGGTGTGCTGATCGGCGACGGCCGCCTACCGCATCCAGGGGCAGAGGCGATCGGCGAGGCCTATTATAGCTGGCGGCCAGCCGGTCCGGTGGCGGTCACGCTCGATTATCAGCTGGTCGCCGACCCCGGCTACAACCGCGATCGTGGTCCCGCGAGCGTCGTCGCCGTCCGGCTGCACGGACAGTTTTGAACGGCGTCAGCCGTCACCGACCCGCTCGATATCCGCGCCGACCGCCGATAGTTTCTCCTCCAGCCGCTCGTAACCGCGGTCGAGGTGATAGACGCGCGATACCTGCGTCTCGCCGGTCGCGGCCAGCCCGGCCAGGATCAGGCTCATCGACGCGCGCAAGTCGGTCGCCATTACCGGTGCGCCGGTCAGCCCGGCGACGCCGCGCACCACCGCGGTGCGCCCGCTGACATGGATGTCCGCCCCCATCCGCGCCAGCTCGGGAACGTGCATGTAACGGTTCTCGAAGATTGTCTCGGTCAGCACGCTCGCGCCATCCGCCAGCGCCAGCATCGCCATAAACTGCGCCTGCATGTCGGTGGCGAAGCCGGGGAAGGGCGCGGTCGACAGGGTGAGCGGGCGTAGCGGGCCATCGGCGGACACCTTCACCCCGCCCTTGTACGCCTCCACAGTCACGCCTGCCTCGCGCAGCGCCACCAGCGTCGCGGCCATGTCGTCGGCGCTGGCACCGGCCAGGTCGAGGCTGCCGCCGGTGATCGCCGCCGCGCAGGCATAGCTGCCCGCCTCGATCCGGTCTGGCATCACCGCATAGGTCGCGCCGTGCAGCCGCTCGCGCCCCTCGATCTCCAGCGTCTCGGTGCCGATGCCGTCGATCGATGCGCCCATCGCCACCAGGCAACGGCACAGGTCGACGATCTCCGGCTCGCGCGCCGCGTTCTCGATCCGGCTCGACCCGCGCGCGGTGACGGCGGCCATCAGCACGTTCTCGGTCGCGCCGACCGACACCACTGGAAAGCTGTAGCGGCCGCCGGCCAGCCTGCCGCCGGGCGCCCGCGCGGTGACGTAACCCGCGCTCATCTCCAGCTCCGCGCCGATCGCCTCCAGCGCCTTCAAGTGCAGGTCGATCGGCCGGTTGCCGATCGCGCAGCCGCCCGGCAGCGACACCCTCGCCTCGCCGGCCCGCGCCAGCACCGGCCCCAGCACCAGGATCGAGGCGCGCATCTTGCGGACGATGTCGTAGGGAGCCTCGGTCGAGGTCAGCGCGCCGACGCGGATCGTCATCACCCGGCCGAACTCGCCCGGCCGTGCCCCCTCGACCCGGGTCGACGCGCCGAGCTGGTTGAGCAGATGGCCGAAGCCGTCGACATCGGCCAGCCGCGGCAGGTTGCGCAGCACCAGCGGCTCGTCGGTCAGCAGCGCGCACGGCATCAGCGTCAACGCGGCGTTCTTCGCGCCGGAGATCGGCAGGCGGCCGGACAGGCGGTTGCCGCCGCGGATGAGGATGCGATCCATCGCCCGGCTCTATCGCACCGGGCGCGGCTTGCAAATCACGTTCCCGGATTGTCCCTTGATCGACGTTAGTGCACCGGCTTTGCCAGAGTGCTGATACACAAGTGAAATTTTGGGGATTGGGGGACGAGTGCCGGAAAGTTGCCTCGCCGATCTGCTCGGCGATCTTGCTCCATTGTCGGCGGAGGAGCGCGCCGTACTCGTACGGTTGGAGGAGCGGGAGAAATCCTTTCGACGCGGTGCGGCGATCCTGCGCGAGAACGACCGACTGACCGAAGTGTTCGTCCTGCGACGCGGCACGGCGATGAGCTATGTGCTGCTCGACGACGGTAGCCGGCAGATCATGGCCTTCCACTACTCCGGCGACCTGCTTGCCATGTCGGCGCTGGTCTATCGCCACAGTTCGCAATCGATCGTGGCGCTGACCGATTGCATGGTCAGCCCGATCGAGCGGGGGGCAATGGCGCAGGTACTGCTCGACCAGCCGCGGCTGGCGGCACTGATCCTGGCGCTGACCCAGATCGAGCGGGTGGCGCTGACCGACCGGCTGGCGGGCGTCGGCCGCACCTCGGCGCGGTCGCGGGTCGCGGCGCTGTTGCTGATGGTCCGTGACCGGCTGCGCGCGCTCGACCCGTCAATCGGGCAGACCTTCACGCTGGGCCTTACCCAGGAGGAGATCGGCGATGCGACCGGACTGACGGCGGTGCATGTCAATCGGATGCTGCGGCAGCTGGAGGCAAGCGAGCTGATCGCGCGCGAGGGGGGCCGGGTTACGCTGGTCAAGGAACCCGCGCTGATCGTCGAGGCGAACTACGTCAACCGGTACGACGGCATCGATCTCGGCTGGTTGCCGCCGGTCGATTGAGCCGAGCGGCTATGCCTTTTCCAGCGTGCATTGCAGCGGATGCTGGTTCGCCCGCGCGAAATCCATCACCTGGCTGACCTTGGTCTCGGCGACTTCGTAGCTGAACGTGCCGCAGACCCCCACCCCCTTTTGGTGGACGTGGAGCATCACCCTGGTCGCCGCCTCCATGTCCATGCGGAAGAAGCGCTGCAGACACAGCACGACGAATTCCATGGGCGTATAGTCGTCGTTGAGCATCAGCACGCGATAGGGCGTCGGCTGCTTGGTACGCGTGCGGGTCTTGGTGGCGATGCCGGTGCCTGTGCCGGTGTCATCGTCGCCAATGTCGCGGCGCACGGCCATGATGATCGGATGCTGCATGGTGATCCGTAAAATATGGCATGACGGGGCCGCTCGGCAAGCGGGAACGCGCAAAAAAGGGGCCGCCCGCGACGGGCGACCCCTGATTGTCGTCGAACCGCCGTCGGGGCGGCCGATCCGAGTTAGGCGGCGACCTTCATCCGGTCGGCGGCAAGCGCCATGCGATCCGAGATCGGCTGCGCGATCTCGCCGGCGAACTTCATCATCGCCTCAGTGTTCTTCGAGGTCTCGGCGATCATGCGGTCGAACGCGGTGCGGGCGAACTCGCCCTGCAGCTTCAGGAACTCGGTCGGCGAGCTGGCAGCGGCCAGGGTGCGCGCCTGGGCCTGCGACTCCTCGAGCGAGCTGCGGACATAGGCGACGGCGGTCTGGCCGAACTGCTCCATGCCCTTGATCGCGATCTTGGACGACTCGACGATCGCCTCGACATTGCCCTTGTTGAAATCGCCCAGCTCGCCGGCGATCTGCTGGCCCTTGGCGAAGCTGCCCTTGGCGCGCTCGGTGGCGTCGGCGAAGATCGTCTTGGCCTGATCGATAGAGGTGTTGGTCTCGTCCATGGTCTCGTCCTTGAGGGGCAGGGCCGCGGGCGCGGCCGGTGCCGCGGAACGCGCGGCTCGTCTCACCAAAGTTGGAGCGGAGCCGGCGGGCGATCGAACCATCTTTCGAGCCATCACACGCCTCCTCTCAACCTTTGCTGCACCGCACAATAATGCCGTCGTAACGCCAAATCAAGGGTCATGTTGCAGTGCAGCATAGCCTAGCGTTGGCGGACATAGTCTCCCGGCGCGTCGGCCAGCGCCGCCAGGCTGCCGCCCCCGGGCACGCGGGCACCGGCGACCGGCACCATCGCCCCGTCCAGCTCCTGCAGCCAGTTGAGCCAGTCGGGCCACCAACTCCCCTTCACCTCCCGCGCGCCGGCGATGAAGGCGTCCAGGCTGCCCAGCGCCCTGGCGGTCGGCTCGTCGTTGACCCAATGCTGGTACTTGCCGGCGGCGGGCGGGTTGACGACGCCGGCGATATGGCCCGACCCCGCCAGCACGAAGCGCAGCGGCCCGGCGAAATGTTCGGTGATCCGCCACACGCTTTCGGCCGGCGCGATATGATCTTCGCGGCCCGCCTGGACATAGGCAGGAGTCGTCACTCGCGTCAGGTCCAGCGGGATCCCATCGACCGACAGCGCACCCGGCTTCACCAGCGAGTTGTCGCGGTAGAGGTCGGTCAGGTACGAGCGATGCCACGCCGCCGGCAGGTTGGTGACGTCGCCGTTCCAGTGAAGCAGGTCGAACGAGGGATGGTCCTCGCCCAGCAGATAGTTGCTGGTGACATAGTTCCAAATCAGGTCGCGGCCGCGCAGCAGGTTGAAGGTCGCCGCCATGTAGCGCCCGTCGAACCAGCCATCGGGCGACAGGCGGTCGAGCATCGCCAGCGTCTCATCGCCGACGAAATGCTGCAGCTCGCCGGCTGCGGCGAAGTCGACCTGCGCGGTGAAGAAGGTGGCGCTGGCGATCCGCGCGTCCTCCTCCCGCGCCGCGAGCAGCGCCAGCGTCGCGGCGAGCGTCGTGCCGGCGACGCAATAGCCGACCGTGTGGACCGACGGCACGTCGAGCAGCGCCCGGACGGTGTCGACCGCCTCGACCTGCGCGGCGACGTAATCGTCCCAGATCACGTCCTTCAGGCTGGCGTCGGCGGAGCGCCACGACACCATGAAGACGCTGATCCCCTGCTCCACGCACCAGCGGATAAAGCTCTTCTCAGGCGTGAGGTCGAGGATGTAGAAGCGGTTGATCCATGGCGGGAAGATCACCAGCGGCGTCGCCAGCACCGCGTCGGTGGTCGGCGCATAGTGGATCAACTCGTACAGCCGGGTGCGCGCGACCACCTTGCCGGGCGTCGTCGCGATCGTGCGGCCCAGCTCGAACGCGGCCGGGTCGGCATGGGTCAGCTGCCCCTTGGCGATGTCGGCCATAAGGTGATCGAGGCCGGCACGTAAGCTCTCGCCGCGAGTCTCGATGGTGCGTTCGATCACTTCGGGATTGGTCAGCGGGAAGTTGGACGGGCTCATCGCCTCGACGAAGCCGCGCGTCGCGAAGCGCAGCTGCGCGCGCTGCCGCTCGTCGAGGCCGGGCAGCGCCTCGACCCCCTCGGTCAGCTGGGTCGACAGCATCTCGTAGCCGCGCCGGATCAGGTCGAACGCCGGCGAGCGCCATCCGGCCGCGCGGAAGCGGCGGTCGGTCGAGGGCTCGATCGCAGGCGAGGGATCGAGGATGCCGCGCCACAACGCCGCCGCCGCCGCCCACGCTTCCGGCGGGGCTG
>NZ_CAHJXA010000118.1 GCF_903644135.1 Sphingomonas bacterium
CATAGGACGGCACCAGCGCGACGCCCAGGCTGGACCCGCCGATCAGGGCGAAGGACAGGATCATCGTCGGCCGCCGCCCGACCCGGTCGCCGAGGCCGCCGATGATCACCGCGCCGAGCGGCCGGGTCAGGAAACCCGCGCCGAACGTCGCCAGCGCGGTGAGCAGGCTGGAGACCGGGTTAGCGGCGGGGAAGAAGCATTGCCCGATCTGGACGGCGAAGAAGCTGAAGACGAGGAAGTCGTAGAACTCCAGCGCGTTCCCCAACGTCACCCCGATGATCTGGGCGCGGGTGACGGTGGCGGCCGGCTGGCTCAATCGACCCCTTCCGCGTCGGGCATGTCGCGCAACGCGGCGACCAGCCAGTCCAGGCGCTCGCCCTGGGCGGCGGCAACCATGCTCGCCTCGACCTCGCGATAGACGGCCAGCAGCTGCTCGCCGAACGCGGTGAGCTTCGCGCCGCCGGCCGTGCCGCCGCCGGCGCGGGTCTCGACCACCCGCTCGGCCCAGCTGCCGTTCAGATCGTCGACCAGCAGCCAGATACGGCGATAGCTCATGCCCAGGTCGCGCCCGGCGGCGGAGATCGAGCCGGTGCGCGCGACCGCTTCCATCACCAGCGCCTTGCCGGGGCCAATCGCCGGCTGGCCGTCGCGAGTGATCTGGACGTTCAGCTTCAACGGTCCGGCAATCGCCACGCCCACCTCCTCAGCCAGCATATGACGATTACCGGCCGAGGGAAGGCTAATCCTATCGCAGGTGCGCGCGCAGGGTCAGGCCATAGGTGCGCGGGTCGCTGGGCGAGCCGACGATCAGCCCCGAATTTCCCGCCTGCACGGTCAGGTTCTGGATGTAGCCGGCGTCCAGGATGTTGCGGACGAACGCCGCCACTTCGAGCCCGTTGCGCAGCCGCACGCCGGCGGTGGCGTTGGTCAGGTTGTAGCCGTCGACATAGGTGTAGCGCGACAGCGTCGGGTCGCCGTTGTAGCTCGACCGCCAGTTGCTGTCGGCGTGGATGAAGGCGGTGACCGGCCCGACCGCGTGCTCGTAATCCGCGCCCAGCGTCTCCGACCAGCGCGGCAGCGATGCAAGCTTGCCGCCGGTCAGGTTGCAAGCGGTGGTGGCGGCGGTCTGCGCCTCCAGCGGGCAGGGGCCGGCGGGATAGTCGTCGTAGCGGCCGTCGGCATAGGCGAGGTTGGCGCGGATCGACAGGCCGGGCAGCACCAGCGCGGTCGAGTCGATTTCGACGCCGCGTACCGACACGCGCGGGATGTTGGCGAGATAGCCGCGCAGCGCCACCGTTTGCGAATTGTCGACGATGGTCGCCTGGAAATCGCGCACCTTGGTGTAGAAGCCGTCGATGTTGAAGATCAGCCGGCGGTCGAACAGCCGCGTCTTCAGCCCTGCCTCATAGTTGGTATTGCGCTCCGGGTTGACGACGGCGGTGGTCAGCACCGGCTGGTTCTGCGCGTTGACCGGCAGGCCCGACATGTTGATGCCACCCGACTTGAAGCCACGCGCATAGCTCGCATAGGCGAGGATGCCGGGCGTGACCTGATAGGACAGGTTGGCGCGGCCGGAGACATTGTCCTCGCTGCTCTGCGCGGCATAGGTCTGCGGGCGGATGATCGACAGCTTGGCGTTGACCAGCGCCGTGTTAGTGGTCGGCAGGCCGCCGAACACCTCGGTCGAGTAGAAGCCCGACTTGTCCTCGCGGGTGTAGCGCAGCCCGCCGGTCAGCGTCAGCCGCGGCACGATCTTGACGTTCGCCTCACCGAACAGCGCGTAGCTGTTGGTGGTGAAGCGGGTGCGCCCGTCGGTGCCATAGCCGTCGAGCAGATTGGCGGGGTAGGTGGGATTGGCGACCGGCTGGCCGGCGGTGTTGGGCGAGGTCGAACCGAGCAGCCAATAGGTCGCCGCGGGACCATAGATGCTGATCGGGTTGCCGGTGATCAGCTGCCGGAAGAAGTAGAAGCCGCCGACATAGTTGAGACGCTGGTCGCCGTTGGAGGCGACGCGCAGTTCTTCGCTGAACTGGTCCTGGCGGGAGGGGATGTGCTGGGTCAGCTGGATCGGGATGCCGGTATAGTCACGGTCGTTGGCCGCATCCCAGTCCCAGAAGCGCCAGGCGGCGACGTTGGTCACCGTCACCGCGCCAAGGTTGAGGTCGGTGATGGTACTGACGCCGCCCTCGGCGGTGTTGACGCCGATCGGTGCATCGATGTTGGTCACCCGGTCGTACGGGTTGGTGCTCGCCGGGGTGTAGCCGAGGCCAGCGGCGAGGGCAGGATACTGCCGGGTCGCGGCGCGCAGCGAGGTGCCGACGCGCAGGAACACCTGGGTGCAGCAGTTGCTGGCGAAATTGGTGAAGTCGACGATCAGCCGGGTCTGGAAGCTGTCGTTGGGCTTGAACAGCAGCTGCGCCTTCACCGCCTCGTTCTGGATCTCGTTATAGCGCTCGCCGGTGTTGCTGTTGGTCAGGGTGCCGTCGCGGCGGGTGACGAGGCCCGACACCCGGAACGCCAGCGTGTCGGTCAGCGGCGCGGAAGCCGACGCCTTGGCCTGCACGAAATTATAGTCGCCGCCGCTGATCTCGACGTTCATCTCCGGCGTGAAGGTCGGCTGGCGGCTGGTTATGTTGATCGCGCCGGCCGTTGTGTTCTTGCCGAACAGCGTCCCCTGTGGCCCGCGCAGCACCTCGATCTGCTCGATATCGGTGAAGTCGAACGCGGCGGTGGCGGGGCGGGCGTGGTAGACCTGGTCGACATAGAAGCCGACGCCCGGCTCCAGCCCGTCGTTCGACTGGCTGACCGCGACGACGCTGCTGCCGAGGCCGCGGATGGTGAAGGCGGTGTTGCGCGGGTTGGCGGAGCTGTAGTTGAGGCTGGGGACCAGCGTCGTCAGCTCCTGCGTGTTGACGGTGTATGACCGATCGAGCAGCGCGCCGCCGACCACCGTCAGCGACCCCGGTACCGCCTGCGCATCCTCCGCCCGGCGGCGTGCGGTGACGATCACGTCGGGCAGGCCATCCTGCTGCGCGACCGTGTCGCCGGCCTTGCCGGTGGCGACCTCGGCGGGGCCGGGCGACATCTGATCCGCGGTCGCAGCGACCGCCTGAGCCGCCGCGCCGTTGGCGATGACGAGCGTGGAAACGGATGCGGCGCACAGGCACCAGAAATGATGTCGAAGCACAATACCCCCTGAAGCTCGTTCACTTGGATGGAACGTCAGCGAGGGTCTATATCTAGCGGTATATAGCTAGTCCACCGATTGCGTCGGCCATGAACAACTAACGTCCCCGGCGGCAGGGCCGGGGACAAGGTCCAGTGTCGCTTGCATGGTCCACCCCAGCACGGTTGAGGCGCGGCATCGCCTGGGTTCAGCCGTGGCAGGTGCAGCCGGCATGGTCGCAGCCGGCGCTGTTCTCGTGATGGGTGGCGCACTTGTCGCCGCAGAACATGCGGCCGGCGGCCTCGACGGCATTGCTGGTGCTGACGACGCAAACGCAGTCGGCGCAGGCGCACTTCACCATATCGATCGTGACGGTCATCATTCTTGCTCCTCGCTATGGGCGTCCTCAGGTTCGAGGACGTGGTCGATCATGTTGGTCAGCATGGTCGCGACATGGCAGTCGGGCAGGTCGTAGAGCATTTTCTTACCCCGGCGCTGCTGCCGCAGCAGCCGCGCCGCGCGGAGCAATCGCAGGTGATGTGAGACCAGCGACTGGCTGACCCCGATCTCCTCCGTCAACTCCCCAACCGTGCGCGGCCGGTCCAGGCAGGCCACCACCAGCCGCAACCGGTTGGGCTCCCCCAACAGGCGGAACAGCTCCGCCAACTCGCTACTCTTGTCCGGTGTCATTCTTTCTATCTACCAACATCTATTCATATGAATGAACGTAGATGTGTAGTCAAGCGGCAATCCGCCGGCCTGCAACGCCGGATTGCGGCTGCGCCGATCCTTGCCTAGGTACGCTGTATCATGGCCGGCAGGCATCGACCCGCACGGCCGACGGGGAGAATGAGATGACGGGGATGTTCGGGCGGATGCGCATCGTGCTGGCTGCGAGCGTTTGCCTCGCCGGCACGCCGGCGCTGGGCGAAGAGGGCATGTGGACCTTCGACAACTTCCCTTCGGCGAAGGTGAAGGCGCTGTATGGCGTCGACATCACGCCCGCATGGCTCGACCATGTCCGCGGTGCGGCGGTACGGCTGTCGACCGGCTGTTCGGCATCGACGGTCAGCGGGCGCGGGCTGGTGCTGACCAACAACCACTGCGTCGCCGAGTGCGCGCAGGACCTGTCGTCGAAGGGTCAGGATTACTACACCCGTGGCTATCTGGCGGAGGAGAAGACCTGTCCGGGGATGCAGGCGGAGATCCTGACCGCGATCACCGACGTCACCGATCAGGTGACCGGGGCTGGCAAGGGATTGAGCGGCGATGCGCTGGTGAAGGCACGGACCGCGGTCACCAGCACGATCGAGCAACAGGCCTGCACCGATCAGGCGACGACGCGGTGCCAGGTGGTCAGCCTGTATCATGGCGGCCAGTACAAGCTGTACGCCTACAGGAAATATTCCGACGTGCGGCTGGTGTTCTCGCCGGGCGTGCAGATGGCGTTCTTCGGCGGCGACCCCGATAACTTCAACTTCCCGCGCTACGACCTCGATAGCGCCTTTGTGCGGCTGTACGAGAATGGCCGGCCGGTCGCCTCGCCCGGTCACCTCGTCTGGAACGCCGCCAATCCGGTCGCCGGCCAGCCGGTGTTCGTCGCCGGCAACCCCGCCAGCACCGAACGCCAGCTCACCGTCGCCCAGCTGGAGACGCAGCGCGACCTGACCACACCCATGCGGCTCACGTCGCTGGCCGAGCTGCGGGGGCGGCTGATCCGTTTCGGCGAGGAGAATGAGGAGAACCGCCGCGTCGCGCAGGACCTGCTGTTCGGGCTGGAGAACAGCTACAAGGTCTATGTCGGCGAGGAGCAGGCGCTGGTTGACCCGGCGTTCATGGCCGGCAAGCGCGCCGAGGAGGCGGCGCTGAAGGCCAAGGTCGCGACGCTGAAGAGCCGGCCGGCGGGCTTCGGCGATCCCTGGGCCGACCTGGCGGCGGTGCAGGCGCAGCAGGCGGAGTTGGCCTTGCCGCTCAACTATGTCGAGCGCGGCCCGCTCGGCTCGACGCTGTTCGACTATGCGCGCCGGCTGGTGCGTGCGGCGGCCGAGCGGCAGAAGCCTTCGGCGCAGCGGCTGCCGGGCTATGCCGACGCACAGCTGCCGCTGCTGCAGAAGCAGGTGTTCGATCCCAAGCCGGTCGAGCCGAAGCTGGAGCAGCTGGTGCTGGAGTTCTGGCTGTCCAAGGCGCGCGAGAACATGACCGCCGACTCGCCGGAGACCAAGCTGTTGCTTGGTCGCGACAGCCCCGAGGACCTGTCGGCGGCGCTCGCGAAGTCGTCGCTTGGCGACCCCGCCGTCCGCCGCAAGCTGTGGGATGGCGGCGCTGCTGCGATCGCCGCGTCGCGCGATCCGATGATCCAGCTGGTGCTGCGCATCGATCCGGAGGCGCGCCGGCTGCGCGCCATCGCCAACGAGCAGGTCACCGGCCCCGCAACCGTCGCGGCGGAGAAGATCGCCAAGGCGCGCTTCGCCGCCTATGGCACCAGCACCTATCCCGACGCGACCTTCACCCTGCGGCTGAGCTACGGCACCATCCAGGGCTGGACATATCGCGGCCAGACGGTGCCGCCCTTCACCTATTTCCCCGGCCTGTACGAGCGCGCGACCGGCAAGCCGCCGTTCGACCTCGACCAGCGCTGGGTGGCGGCACAGGGCAAGCTGAGCGCGGCGACGGTGTTCGACATGTCGACCAGCAACGACATCATCGGCGGGAATTCTGGCTCGCCGCTGATCAACGCTAAGGGCGAGGTGATCGGCGCGGTGTTCGACGGCAACATCCACAGCCTGGGCGGCGATTACGGCTTCGATCCCAAGCTCAACCGCGCGGTGGCGGTGTCGGCAGGCGCGGTCAGCGAGGCGCTGCGCAAGGTGTACCATGCCGATGCGCTGGCCGAGGAACTGGCCAAGGAAGGCTGAGCCGGAAGCGGGCTAGGTCGCCGCCGCGCAGGCGGCGCACAGGCCGCGCACCTCGATCACCGGGCGCTGCGGGACATAGCCGGCCTGCTCGGCGACCGCTCGTACGCGATTGGTGATCGTATCGTCGTCGAGGTGGATGGTCCGCCCGCAGCGGTCGCACACGAGGAAGATGCAGTCGTGCAGGCAGTCGGGATGCGCGTTGATGACATAGGCGTTCTTGCTCTCGACCCGCCGCACCAGATTGGCCCCGAGGAACAGGTCGAGGATGCGATAGACGCTGTTGGCGGCGACGCGGCGCTGCTCGCGCTTGGAGATGACCTCGGTCAGGTCATAGGCCGATGCCGGCCGGTCGAACCCGGCCAGCGCGTCGAACACCGTCGACCGCATGGTCGTCCATTGCTCGCCGGCACGCTCCAGCGTCGCCTGCGCCGCGCGGGCAAGCGCCTTGCCCTTGGGCTCTTCATGGGTGTGGGCGTGCGCCATCGATCGACAACGTAGGGGGTGGCTGGCCCCGCGGCAACCGCGTTCAGAAAGCGCAGACGGTGCGCGCGACCTCGCCGCCGATGGTGTGGTCGAGCGCGGGCAGCAACGGCGGCGGGGCGGCGGCGGGGGTGGATCGCTGCACCACCTTGCCGTCCTCGTCCTGTGCCTCGAACGCCAGCATCCGCCATTGCCGTGCGCGGCAGTCGAACTCCTCGTCCTGATAGACCAGCACGATCCGGCCGGTGATCGCGGTCGGCGCGCCGAGCCGGACGCGCACCTGCCGCCGCCCCTCGACCTCGTGCAGGCTGGCCTTGTCGACGAACACCCGCAGCCGCGATGCCGTCATCCCCACCGGCACCCACATCGGCGCAGCCGCCGCCGCGAGCACCAGCGCGATCACTTCACCAGGGCGTTGGTCATCTGAAAGAACAGGCCGTTGTCGCCGTTGTTCTCCAGCGCGAACTTGCCGGTCACGCTGACCAGTTTGGCGCTGTAGGCGATCGGCCGCGCGGTGCGAATCTCCACCACCTCGTTGGGCTCGCCCGGCGGGCAGAAGGCGCAGACCGGCGTGTATTTCGACAGAAGGAAGTGGTTGCCCTTCGCTGCGGCGTCGAGCGGCATGATAAAGCCCGGCAAGGTCAGCGTCTGCCCGACCAGCGCCTTCACCGCCGGCGGATGATTGGCACGGAACACGCCGCGCGCATCATCCTCGCTGATCTTGGTCGCGCGCAGCGTCGACCAGAGCTGCGAACGCCCCTGCGGCAAGCGCGCCTGCGCCGATCGCTCGCCGGCCTCCTGCACCTGCGCGACCACCGGCAATAGCGGCAATGCGGTGGCCGCGAGGGCGGCCAGGATCGGCGTTCGTCTCATTCCACCTTGGCTCCATCCAGCCTGAAGAACAGTCCTCGATCGCTGCGCGCGACGAGATGCAGCGTGCCGGTGACGGTCACCGGCGCTTGCGTATAGGCCACCGCCTTGGTGGCGAAGATCTCGATCGCCTCGGTCGGCTCGTTGGGCGGGCAGAACGGGCAGCCGGAGCTGCGCCGCGTCAACACGAAGTGCGGCGTCGTCGTGGTCGCCTCGACCGGCAGCATATAGCCCGCGATCTGGAACCGGACGCCATTTTCCTTGGCCAGCGCAGGCGAGAAGGTCGCCTGATACTCGCCCTTCGCGTCGTCGGCGGTCACCTTGGCGTCGTGGAAGAAGATCCAGCGCAGGTCGTCCTCATGGTCGAGCGTGCCGTTGCCGTTCGGCCCCCATTGCGCCGGGCCGCCGCTGTAGAATTGCGCGCTCGCCGGGGTCATGGCGACGAGGCAGACGGCCAGGAGCGTGAGACGCGTGAACATCGTCAGGCCTTTAGCACCTGCGCAGGCCGCACGCGATAGGCAGCGACCGCGGGGATCAGCGAGGCGACCAGCGCCAGCGCGATTGCGGCGACCAGGATCAGCGCGTCGCTCTGTCCCAGCGGCGGCAGCGCCAGCGCCGGCCCGCCGCCGGTCGCGACC
>NZ_CAHJXA010000119.1 GCF_903644135.1 Sphingomonas bacterium
TCGTCGCGCGCTGCCTGCGCCGCCTGGCGCTGCTCGACGAGCGCTGGGTCGGGGGCGGGCTTGTCGCGCAGCAGGTCGAGAGCGCGCTGCTTGGCGGCACGGGCCAGTGCTGCCCGCTCGGTGAAATCGGGGGTCTTGAAGGCGGCCATTGAACGTATCCGTGGTGTTGGCGCGGGTCGACGCGCGTTCGCAAGCGCTCCTTACCGGTAATGACCCCGATGTGTCACGCCGCCCTGTCGCGACATCTGCAAACTGGGGAGGCCAGGCGCCTCCCCAGCCGGATCATTCGCCGCTGTCGGTGCCCAGCGCCTGCTTGGCGGCGTCGAGCGCGGCCTTGCTGCCCTTGCGCGCGGTCTTGGTCACGGCGTCGGCAGCCTTTTCGACCTTCTTCTCGACCTTCTGCCCCGCCTTGCGGCCCAGACCGATCGACTTGGCCATCGCGCGCCGCGCCTCGCTATAGGTGGCGGCGACCATCGGATAATCGGCCTTGAGGTTGAAGCGCTCGCGATACTCTTCGGGCGTCAGGCCGTTGGTGGTGAGATGACGACGCAGCGTCTTGTACGGCTTGCCGTCGATCATCGAGATGATGTGATCGGGCGACGACAGCGACTTGCGCACCGAGACCGCCGCCATGTGCTCCTGCGCGGGCTGCTCCGGCTCTTCGGCGACCGGCGTCGACAGCTTCGACACCGCATCGTGCATCGACTTCAGAAAGCCGGGAACATCGTCGGCCGATGTGCGCGTGTTGGGATTGCCCAGCCATGCGATGGTCAGTTCCGTGGCGAGTTCGACGCTGTTATACTCGGTGCTCATGATCGTCCTGATGAAGAGGTGATGGCGGCTGGGGCGAAGTCCCGTGCCGACCTTGCGGTGTCTAGACCGGTAAATCCTGCAACTGTCAATCGAGAACGCGACATCTTTGCACACAGCTATGCCAGCAACGCAGATCAATCGACGTTCAACGCGAATAGTGCAGATGACAGGGTGGTGAAGCCAGGCTGATCGTGCGACGACCTGCCAATGCAGTAAACAAGTTGCTGGCGGAGGTCGGCCAAGGCTCCGATGTTGACCGAGATCACTGTTTGAGCCGCGACAGCTGTCGATGGTCGGTCAAGATCACCGCCGGGTACCATCGGTCGACTGGATGCAGCGCAGGTTGGACGGCTCAAGGTTGTCGGATGCGGGCAGTTGAGCTAACGCGCGGCCGGGCGGTCCGTCGGGGCCGCCCTTTCTCGTTGGAGAGGACCCGCCGTGCCTGCCCATGCGTCCACCCCCGCGCTGATGCCCGTCTATCCCAGGTGCGGCGTGCGACCGGTGCGCGGCGAGGGCGTCTATCTTTATGACGAGGACGGCACTCGCTATCTCGACTTCGCCGCCGGCATCGCGGTGAACGCGCTGGGGCACGGCCATCCGGCGCTGGTCAAGGCGATCGCCGAGCAGGCGGCGACGCTGATGCACGTCTCCAACCTGTATGGCAGCCCGCAGCAGGAGCGGTTCGCGCAGCGACTGGTCGACGCCAGCTTCGCCGACACGGTGTTCTTTACCAATTCGGGCGCGGAAGCGGTGGAGTGCGCGATCAAGACCGCGCGCCGCTTCCACTTCGCCGAAGGGCAGCCGGAGCGGCACACCCTCATCACCTTCAACAACGCCTTTCACGGGCGGACGCTCGGCACCATTTCGGCGACCAACCAGCCCAAGATGCGCGACGGGTTCGAGCCGCTGCTGCCCGGCTTCCGCCAGGCTCCGTTCAATGACCTCGCCGCGGCGCTGGCGCTGGTCGACGACACCACCGCCGGTTTCCTGGTCGAGCCGATCCAGGGCGAGGGCGGCGTGTCGGTCGGCACCCCCGAGTTCCTGCATGGCCTGCGCGCGGCGTGCGACGAGCGTGGTCTGTTGCTGGTGCTCGACGAGGTGCAGTGCGGCTATGGCCGGACCGGTACCTTCTTCTACCACGAGCAGGTCGGCATCACGCCCGACATCATGGCGGTGGCGAAGGGGATCGGCGGTGGATTCCCGCTCGGGGCCTGTCTCGCCACCAGTCACGCCGCCAAGGGCATGGTCGCGGGCACTCACGGCTCGACCTATGGCGGCAACCCGTTGGCGATGGCGGCGGGGGAGGCGGTGCTCGACGTGATGGCGGAGCCCGGCTTCCTGCCGCATGTCGAGGCAATGGGCGCGCGGCTGCGCGGCGCGCTGGAGCAGATGATCCCCAATCACGACCATCTGTTCGAGGAGGTGCGCGGGGCGGGCCTGATGCTCGGCCTCAAGCTCAAGAGCGACAGCCGCCGCTTCGTCGCCCATCTGCGCGACGAGCACCAGCTGCTGACGGTCGCGGCGGGCGAGAACGTCGTCCGTTTGGTGCCGCCGCTGGTGATCGACGAAAGCCACATCGCCGAGTGCGTCGACAAGCTGAGCGCGGCGGCACGGGTCTATGTGGCGGCGAGCGATGACTGACGTCCGCCACTTCCTCAACCTCGCCGATGCCGGCACCGACGGCATCGCGGCGATGCTGGCCGATGCGCTGGACCGTAAGGCGGCGCGCACCGGCTGGCCCAAGGGCAGGCCCGACGCCGATGCGCCGCTCGCCGGGCATGTGCTGGCCTGCGTGTTCGAGAAGAACTCGACCCGCACCCGCGTCAGCTTCGACATGGCGATCCGTCAGCTCGGCGGCAGCTCGATCGTCATGGATGCAGGCCAGATGCAGCTCGGCCGCGGCGAGACCGTCGCCGACACCGCGCGCATCCTGTCGGGCTATTGCGACGCGATCATGATCCGCACCGACGATCATGCCAAGGTCGAGGAGATGGCCGCCTATGCCAGCGTGCCGGTCATCAACGGCCTGACCGACGCCTCGCACCCCTGCCAGATCATGGCCGACCTGCTGACGATCGTCGAGAGCGGGCGGGCGCTACCGGGACTCAAGGTCGCGTGGCTTGGCGACGGCAACAACGTCCTCGCCTCGATTGTCGAGGCGGCGACGCTGATGCAGTTCGATGTCGTCGCCGCCTGCCCGCAAGGCTTCCAGCCGGAGGAGGAGGCGATCACCCGCGCCTCAGGCCGCGCCCGCGTCGTCGCCGACCCGCGCGAGGCGGTCGAGGGAGCGGACGTGGTCGTCACCGACACCTGGATTTCGATGGGGCAGGCGCAGGCCGACACCAAGCTGAGGGCCATGCTGCCCTATCAGGTCACGCTAGCCCTCATGGCGCTCGCGCGGCCGGGGGCGGCGTTCCTCCACTGCCTGCCCGCGCACCGCGGCGAGGAGGTCGCGGCCGAGGTCATCGACGGCCCGCAATCGCTGATCTGGGCGGAGGCGGAGAATCGTCTTCACGCGCAGAAGGCGGTGCTGCGCTGGTGCTTCGGGCAAATCGGATAGCCTTCCATCCGTCACCCCCGGCACGAGGCCGGGATGACGAAGGTTGGTTGATCAAGGCTCGAGAGAGCCCCATCTTCCGGTCATGCTCAACACCACCACCGACCTCGACCGCGCACTGGGCTTCGCCATCCCGGCGCGTAGCGCGCGCGGGCGGATCGTGCGGCTGGGGCCGACGCTTGACCGGGTGCTCGCCGCCCATGCCTATCCGCCGGCGATCGAGGCGCTGCTGGCCGAAGCGCTGACGCTGGTCGCGCTGATCGGCTCGACGCTCAAGGACCCCGATGCGCAGCTGACGATGCAGACCCGCACCGATCAGGGCGTCGTCCAGCTGCTGGTGTGCGACTATCGCGGCGGCGAGGTGCGCGGTTATATCCAGTTCGACCCCGACCGGCTTGCCGCCGCGCCGGAGAACCCGACCCTGTTCGGGCTGTTCGGCCAGGGTTACCTCGCCATCACCTTTGACATGGCGACCTCGGGCGAGCGCTACCAGGGGATCGTGCCGCTCGACGGCGCGACCCTGGCCGAAGCCGCCGAGAGCTATTTCGTCCAGTCGGAGCAGATCCCCAGCCTGGTCCGGGTCGGCATCCGCAAGGGCGCGGACGGCCGGACGATCGCCGGCGGCCTGTTCCTCCAACATCTGCCGGAGGGCGAGGACGGGCGCGAGCGACTCCATACCCGGCTCGACCACCCCGAATGGGAGCATGTCGCCGCGCTGGGCGGCACGATGGGCGCGGACGAGCTCGCCGACCCCGTGCTGCCGCTGGAAACCCTGGTGTGGCGGCTGTTCAACGAGGAGGAGGTGCGCGTCCTGGCCGACGTCGCCATCGTGCGCGGCTGCCGCTGCACGCCCGAGCATATCGCCGGGGTGCTCGCCAAGTTCGGCCCCGACGAGCAGCGCGAGATGGCCGATGGCGACGGCGTGATCCGCGTCGACTGCGCGTTCTGCGCGACCAGCTTCCCGGTGCCGGTCGCGGCGGCGGCTTAACCGGTTCTTCATGCCTGGCTCGCTAGAGCAGGGATGTGCTTTTGGTTCGGCACTTCTCCCTTGAGCGGGCCTGTTCGCAGGTCCGATACCTGGGGCCGCCCTCACCGGCGGCCCTTTTTGTTGCGACTTGGGCGGCCAGTCCCTAGCTGACGGCGATCATGGCATCGCTACCTCCTGCCGTCGTCCTGGTTTCGGGCGGCCTCGACTCGATGGTGTCGGCGGCACGCGCGCGCGAGGACGGCCGGGCGCTGTTCGCGCTGTCGATCGACTATCACCAGCGCCACCGGATCGAGCTGGAGGCTGCACGCCGCGTCGCCGCCGCGCTGGGCGCGGCACGCCACATCGTCCTGCCGCTCGACCTGTCGGCGTTCGGCGGCTCGGCGCTGACCGCCGACATCGCCGTGCCGAAGCAGGGCGTGCAGCCGGGAATCCCGGTCACCTATGTGCCGGCACGCAACACCATCTTTCTCAGCCTGGCGCTGGGCTGGGCGGAGGCGGTCGGCGCGCGCGACCTCTATATCGGCGTCAACGCGCTCGATTATTCGGGCTATCCCGACTGCCGCCCGGAGTTCGTCGCCGCGTTCGAGGGGCTTGCCGAGCTTGCCACCAAGGCCGGCGTCGAGGGCAGAGCGTTCCGCATCCACGCGCCGCTCCAGCACCTGACCAAGGCCGACATCGTCCATGAGGGCGCGCGGCTCGGGCTCGACATGGGGCTGAGCTGGTCGTGCTACGATCCGACGCCGGAGGGAGAGCATTGCGGGCTGTGCGACAGCTGCCGCCTGCGCCGCCGCGGGTTCGAGGAGGCGGGCGTGGCCGATCCGACGCGCTATGCGGCGAACCCATGAGCTACGCGATCAAGGAGATGTTCCTGACGCTGCAGGGCGAGGGCGTGAATGCGGGCTCGCGCGCGGTGTTCGTCCGCTTTGCCGGGTGCAACCTGTGGTCGGGGCGCGAAACCGACCGGGCGACCGCGGTCTGCCGGTTCTGCGACACCGATTTCGTCGGCGTCGATGGCGAGGGGGGCGGGCGCTTCTCCGACGCGGCGGCGCTGGTCGCGGCGATCGACGGCTTCTGGGGTGAGGGACGGGCCAACCGCTTCGTCGTCCTGACCGGCGGCGAGCCGATGCTGCAGGTCGACGACGCGCTGGTCGAGGCGCTGCACGCCGCGGGCTTCCGCATCGCGATCGAGAGCAACGGTACGCTCGCCGCGCATCCCGGCCTCGACTGGGTGTGCATCAGCCCCAAGGCCGGGAGCGAGGTGGTGCAGCGCCACGGCGACGAGCTGAAGCTGGTCTGGCCGCAAGTGGGAATTGATCCGGCGGCGCTGGAGGAGTGGCGGTTCACGCACCATCTGGTTCAGCCGCTCGACGACGTCACCGGCGTCGATCACCGCGCGACGGCGATGGCGCTGGTGATGGCGCGGCCGGCGTGGCGGCTGTCGCTGCAGACCCACAAGCTGCTCGGTTTGCGTTAGCCGGCGGCGGCGGGCGGCCAGTTCTGCGCGCCGCATTTGCCGGCCTGCCACTCGCTCTTCTTGTTCCAGCATTGCGCGTCGAGCCGCGGCAACGGCGTCAGGGTCGAGGTGCGGGTCAAATAGTACGGAAACCGCTCCTCACCCGCGGGCACCAGGCTGTTGCGCAGCTGTCGCATCCGCCGCTCGGCGAGATCGCCAAAGGTACCGCGCGGGGCGAACAGCGCCTCGCGGCCGACCGCCGCCGCGGTCTGGCAGAAGCCATATTGCGCCGAAACGACGGCGAACGCCGAATAGGTGCGGGTGCCGAACTGGTCGAAGCCGGCCTGCCCGGCCTTGCTGCCCTTGCCGGCGGTCGCCCGGCCCGCGCCCGGCGTGCGCGCATAGTATTTCTGCAGGGTCGCCTGATCCTTGTCGAACTCGGCGTCATGGTCCTTGAGGATGGCGTTATAGGTCTCGACCGTGTGCAGCGTCGGCTCGAACTGGCATTGCAGCGCCGCCAGGTTGAGCGCCGACCGCATCGTCCAGGCCAGTGCCGCCTTGTATTCGGCGGACGTGGCTCCCGGCAGCGGCACCGTCATGCCCGGCTCGTCACCCTTGACGGTGCCGCCGCTGAAATCATGCGACTGGAGGAAGAACTGCGCCGTCGCCGGGGTCGCCGCGGCGACCGCCGCCGCCAGCACCGCACCGGCCGCGAATTGTCTCACCGTCATGTTCCCAGCTCCCACGCCTCAACCTAAGTTGCGGCGATTAGGGCACATCGGCGGTCAGCGGAATCCCTTTTCGGCCCGCACGGCGCGCGGGTCGTCGCAAGCCGATGCCGGCCGTCGCCAACGAGAAAGGGCCGCCCGGCATCCCGGACGACCCTTCTAACGTCAGCAACCGTCCCGGTCGGGATGATCACATCGTGTTGGTGGTCGTGGTCGAGTTGGACATCATGGTGTCGTTCGCCATCATGCCACCGTTCGACGCACCGTCGACCGCGGTCATGTTGTCCGACATCGTGTCCATGCCCTCGGTCGAGTTCATGTCGGTGACGGTGGTGTTCTCGGTCGTAACATTCTCGGTCTTGGGGCCGCAGGCCGCAACCGCGAGCGCCGCGCCGGCAATCATCGAGCCGGTCAGAATCTTGGAAAGTGCACGCATTGGAAGCTCCCTTAAAAGAGGATTTGGCCGGCTTTGCTCGCCCTTAATACCCAAATCGACGTGGACATTACCCTGATAATGCCCCCCCCTCAAGCCTCCTTTTCTGCAGTGCAAGAAAAGGTTGCAAGGAAGCCTGCGAAACTGTTCGCCAAGGCGGCGTCGACTGCGGCAAGATCGGCATCGATGCCCAACGCGGCAAGGCTGGTGACAGGGTAATCGGGCAGCCCGCACGGCACGATACCATCGAAATGGGACAGGTCGGGGGCGACGTTGATCGCAAGGCCGTGCAGCGTCACCCAGCGCTTCACCCTGACGCCGATCGCGCCGATCTTCGCCTCGCGCCCGGCGCGGTCGAGCGTCCAGATGCCCACCCGGCCGTCGGCGGTGAAGCCCTCCACGCCCAGCCCACCCAGCGCCGCGATTACCCAGCCCTCCAGCGCATGGACGTAGCGGCGCACGTCGCGGCCGCGACGGCCGAGGTCGAGCATGAGGTAGCCGACGCGCTGGCCGGGCCCGTGATAGGTATAACGCCCGCCGCGCCCGGTCGTGACGACGGGAAAGCGCGCCTCGATCAGCTCGGCGGGCGCGGCGCTGGTGCCGGCGGTATAGACCGGTGGATGCTCCAGCAGCCACGCCAGCTCGTGCGCTTCGCCGGCCGCGACCGCCGCGGCGCGCGCCTCCATCGCCGCGAGCGCATCGGCATAAGGGGTCAGGCCGGGGCTGACGCGCCATTCGGGGTCGAGGGGAGGGGGACCAGCCACCCCGGCGAGATGCGACGGCGGCCTCGCGCTTGCAAGCGGCTGGCGATGGTGGCGGGGTTGGGCTAGGCAACGGCATCGAGGGGAGTGGCGATGACGACGATCAGCAATGTTTGGGACCGCAGCGTCGCGGTGCTGCAGGGGCGGGGCGCGATGCTGGCGGGGATCGCCGCGGTCGCGATCTTCCTGCCCGCCGTCGTGCGCGCGGCGACGCAGGCCTATGCCGACCCGGCCTCGCCCGGCGGCAGGGCGCTGATCGGGCTGATCGCCATCGCCGCGATCGTCGTCGCGGTCTGGGGCCACCTCGCCATCCTGGCGGCGG
>NZ_CAHJXA010000120.1 GCF_903644135.1 Sphingomonas bacterium
GGAGACGGCGCGCGCGCGGGTCGAGGCAAGCTGGCGATTGATCGCCTCGCTCAGCCCGCAAAAGGTGCTGGAACGTGGCTATGCCCGCGTGGAAGCACGGGCGGACGGCGCGACGCTGACCGGCGCGGCGGCGGTCCGGGCGGCGGGGACGCTGCGCCTGATCCTTGCCGATGGCGCGGTCGACGCCCGTGTCGATCAAGCGAGCACCGGGCGAGCGCGGGTTGAGCGCGGCGGGGCGCGGCTTTATGACCGGAGCAAGTCGGAACAGCCCAGCCTGTTGTAGAGGAGTGCCACGATGCTGATGTCCAACTCCGACCGGCCGGCGCGGCTGCATTTCATGGCCAACGGTTTTCGCGTGCTCAGCCCCGGCGACCATGTCGTCTGCGCCGCGACCGGCGCGCGCGTTGCGCTGGAGGACCTGCGCTACTGGAGTGTCGTGCGGCAGGAGGCCTATGCCGGCGCGACCCTCGCCAGCGAGGTCCTCGCGCCACGATGAGATGGCCGGGCAGGCTGGCGGCGGCGCTGCTCGGGCTCGCAGCGGTCGCAGCGGCGGTGCCGGCGCAGCAGGACCTCCGGGCGAGCGAGGCGGGGCTGCGCTGGACCGGCGAGGTGACGCAAGGAGGGCTGATCAAGGGCCAGGTGCCGGCGGGGGCGAGCACGCTGACGCTTGACGACAAGCCGGTGACGATTGCCGCCGACGGCCGCTTCATCATCGGCTTCGACCGCGACGCACCGACCGCTGCGACGCTGACCGTCACCTTCGCCGACGGCCACCGCCTCGTCCGCCCGCTGACGATCGCTGCGCGCGGCTGGAACATCTCGCGGCTGCCGACCCTCGCCAAGACGCCGCTCCCCGACGCCGAGTTCGCCCGCATCAGGCCGGCCGAGCAGGCGCAGATCGAAGCCGCGCGGCGCACCGTCACCGATGCCGCCGGCTGGCGGCAGGCGTTCAGTTGGCCGCTGACCGGCCGCATCTCGACGCTGTTCGGGTCGCAGCGCATCTATGCCAATGGCGAGGCGGGCTCCTACCATTCCGGCATCGACATTGCCCGGCCGACCGGCACCGTCGTGCTCGCGCCCGCCGACGGCGTCGTGATCTTCGCCGCCGATCATCCCTTCACGCTGGAAGGCAACCTGCTGCTCGTCGACCACGGCATGGGCCTAGAGAGCGCGTTCCTGCATCTGTCCCGGATCGACGTGCGAGCCGGCGACCATGTCCGTCAGGGCCAGCCGATCGGCCTGGTCGGTATGACCGGCCGTGCCACCGGCCCACATCTCCATTGGGGCCTGCGCTGGCGCGGCGCGCGGCTTGATCCGCTGCTGGTGGCGGGGGCGATGCCTGTTGCAACAAGGTGACAATAGGTCGGCAACCGACTTACGTCTTTCAATGCCGGCTTTACAGATTGATTGCCGCAACGCACCAACGACGCAGGTTCACGAGATCGGTCGTGAAATGAGCATCGCTCGCCGGCGGACCGCAACAGCGTCGCAGGGGGCTTGAGAAGGGGACCGCAATGAAAACCTTGGTATCTGTGCGTAAGGCACTTCGCGGCGGTGCCGCCCTGCAGGCGTTGGCACTTTTGGGTGCAGGCGTTGGCATGGCCACTATGGCTGCTCCATTGGCCGCACAGGATTATACCACGGGAGCAATCTCCGGATCGGTGACCGGCGATAATGGCGCTGTTGGCGGAGCGCAGGTAACGCTGCACTCGCAATCGCAGGGCCAGACACGGACTCTCGTCGCATCGGCTAGCGGCTCCTTTTCAGCGGCTGGGCTGACGCCTGGTACATATGACGTAACGGTGCACGCTGATGGTTTCAGAGACTATGCTGATACCCTGACGATTGCTGCTGCGCAGGAGAGCCGGGTTACCCTTCTTCTGACCAGCGCCAGCGCTGGCGCTGACGTCGTTGTCACTGGATCGCGCCTTCGGCAGGATTTCACTAAAACCCAGTCTGGGTTGAACATCGACGTGCCGGCCTTGGCGTCTCAGGCACCCATCGGACGCGATATCACCTCGCTCATCCTGTTGGCACCGGGCGTGACTCGCGGAGTTCCAGGCTTCAGCAATGCGGCTGGTGAGTCGGTGCCCTCGATTGGTGGTTCGTCAGTCGCGGAGAACGCCTACTACATTAACGGCTTGAACATCACCAATCCTGACACCTACGTCGGTTCGTCGCGGGTGCCGTTTGATTTCTACAAGACCGTTGATGTTCAGACCGGCGGCTATGCGGCAGAATTCGGACGCGCTACGGGCGGTGTAATCAATGCGACGACCAAGTCCGGTTCGAACACGCCGTTCATGGCAATTCACGGCAACTCCGAGCTAGCATCGCTGCAATCTCGCCTGCCCAACATTGGGTTGGCCGGTAATCCGTCGACTATCGGCAACTTGGCGCGTGACAGCAACCAGCAGCTGTCAATCGAGGGCGGCGGCGCGTTGCTTAAGGATCACGTGTTCGTATATGGTCTATTCCAGGCTAACGACCGCACGACAAAGCGTGCGTTTCCGCTGGCTGGTACCTATGAGCGGGATGAAAGCAGCGACCCGTTCTACGGCGGTAAGGTCGATATCTATTTGACCCCGACGCAGCATTTAGAGGCTACTTATTTTACCACGAAGCAAACCACCTATATTAACGACTACGGGTTTGCTGCAAACCCGCAGTTTACCGGTGGTACAATCGGCACAGCGACTGGGCGGGAAACGCAGAAGATTGGTGGTGACAATTACGTTTTCCGTTATACGGGTAACGTCACCGACTTCTTCCAGTTATCCGGTGCTTATGGTGTCAGCAAGGATGCCAACGACGTGGCTCCTAGTAGCCCGAACTCTTATTATGTGTTGTATCGGGCGGCTACTGCGACTGCCAACGGCCCGGCAAGTTTGATATCTACTTTGCAGCCTTTTTCAGGTCAGACGATCGACGATACCAAGCGGCGCTTCTATCGATTCGACGGTGACTTGCGGTTTGAGTTGCTTGGCCGCCACCATATTCGGTTCGGCATGGATAATGAGGACCTCAGCGAAACTAAGATCACGCAGCTGAACGGCACGCTGCCGATCCAGTATGATTACCGCGCCAGCCCCAATGGCGTCCGCCTCACATATGAGCGTCTTGGTGGCGCGGTCTCTGGCCGCGATCGTGCTTTCTATCTTCAGGATTCGTGGGAGCCGTTGACCGGTCTCACGGTCAACTTGGGCGTTCGTGACGACGAATTTAATCAGTCTAACCTGTCGGGTCAGCAGTATCTTAATTTCAAAGGTAACTTTGCGGGTCGGGCGGGTTTCAGCTACACGCCAAATAACGACTCTAAGTTCCGCTTCAGCGGCAGTTATGGTCGTTACTTTATTCCCCCGGCGATGAACCTCGGCTTCCGTGGTCGTGATAACTACTTCCGCGAGTATTTCGCTTATCCTGCCGGATACAATGCCCTGACCTTCCCCAAGGACCCAGTTACCGGCTTGCCGCTGATCAATTTAGGGGTACCGCTGACTGGCATTGCCGGTTATGGGACGACATGTCCGGCCGGGCTTGCGGGTGCTCCAGGTAATCCGACGTCGCCTGCAGGCACTGCCGCTTGTACTGTCTTCGGTGCAAACTTCCAAGATCCTGCGGCAGCCAAGGTGGCAATAGGTACTAAAGCCACTTATGAGGATGAATTCATCCTCGGCGCTCGTTATCAGTTGAATCAGCGTGTCTCGGTGGGCCTGCAGGGTGTTTACCGCAAGTTGTCTAGGATTTCAGAAGACACTGATTTCGCTCCTTTCTTATATAATGCTCTGAATTGCGATAACCCAACAGCAGCAACGGCTACATCATGTAATTTCTACAGTGCCAATTCGGCTTACTACATCTGGAACCCGGGATCTTCTACTTTAAAGGTGCGGGATTTCGCCAACACCGCCAATACTGTAACGCTGACCGGACTAACTTTTCCAAAGCCGACACGAGACTATAAGGCAGGAATTTTTGACTGGAAGGTAGCGGATAACGGCAAGTGGTTCACAACCGGCTCCATCACCGTGTCACGCTCGTATGGCAACTATGAAGGCACGGTTAAGTCGGATGCCGGCAACGGCGCTCAGACGGACGCTGGCTCAACGCAGGATTATGATTACCTTGGCTTAACCGATTACTCGAAGGGCATCCTGCCCAATGATCATACACTGGAGATCAAGACCTTTGCTGCTTACCATCTAACGGACTATCTGTTGGTCGGTACCAATCTGCTATTCCAGTCTCCAGCTCATGAGTCCTGCGAAGGTATTCATCCAACCGATCCCAACGCAGCAGGTTATGGTCCGTCGAGTTTTTATTGTGCCGTTGGTGCTTTGAGCGCTGCAGGAACTTATGCCACGACCGCACCGTCTCCGCGTGGCACCGGGATCAAAACCGACTGGACCAAACAGGTCGACCTGTCAGTCCGCTTCACCGTGCCCGGTGCTGTTTTGGGCAAGCATCTGGTACTACGCGCTGATGTGTTCAACGTGTTTGATGCTCACAATGTTGTGCAGTATTATGTTCAGCACGAGACCGGAAAGACAGCAGCTGGTGCTTATGTTTCCGACCCACTTTACGGCACGCCGCTAAGCTATCAGCAACCTCGTTTCGTTCGCCTGGGTTTTGACTTGGCGTTCTAAGATAATTCTAAACTCAAGAAGGGAGCGGAGGATAATCCTTCTGCTCCCTTTTTTATTGTCCATTTGTTAGCAATAGCGCTCCATTCTCCTCATCCACCCGCACCATCGCCCCGTCCTTCACCTCTCCTCTCAGGATCATCTCCGCCAGCAGGTCCTGTAAATGCCGCTGCACCGCACGCCGCAGCGGCCGTGCGCCGTAGACTGGGTCATAGCCGACGCGACCGAGCCACGCCCGCGCCGCATCGGTCAGCTCCAGCGTCACCTTGCGATCGCGCAGCAGCCTGCCCACCCGCGCCACCTGGATGTCGACGATCGGTGCCATGTGCGCCTGGCCGAGCCGGTGGAACAGGATGATTTCGTCGAGCCGGTTGAGGAACTCGGGCCTGAAATGGCCGCGGACGATCTCCATCACCTGCGGCTCGACGCCGGCGACGCTCTCCTCCTCGCCCAGCCCCGCCAGATATTGCGACCCGAGGTTCGAGGTCAGCACGATCAGCGTGTTGCTGAAGTCGACCGTCCGCCCTTGGCCGTCGGTCAGCCGGCCGTCGTCGAGCACCTGCAGCAGGACGTTGAACACGTCACCATGCGCCTTCTCGACCTCGTCGAACAGCACCACCTGATAGGGCCGCCGCCGCACCGCCTCGGTCAGCACGCCGCCCTCCTCATACCCGACATAGCCCGGCGGCGCGCCGATCAGGCGGGCGACGGCGTGCTTCTCCATGAACTCGCTCATGTCGATGCGGACCATCGCCGAAGAATCGTCGAACAGGAACTCGGCGAGCGCCTTGGTCAGCTCGGTCTTGCCGACGCCGGTCGGTCCCAGGAACAGGAACGACCCCAAAGGCCGCCCCGGGTCCTGCAGCCCCGCGCGCGCACGGCGCACCGCCGTCGAGACCGCGCGCACCGCCTCTTCCTGGCCGATCACGCGCTTACCGATCTCCGCTTCCATGCGCAGCAGCTTGTCGCGCTCGCCCTCCAGCATCCGGTCGACCGGCACCCCGGTCCAGCGCGACACCACCCCGGCGATGTCGTCGGCGGTCACCTCCTCGCGCAGCATCGCGCCGGCGGTCTGGCCCTGCGCGTCGTCGAGCTGCTTCATCAACTGCGGAATGGTGCCGTACGAAAGTTCGCCCGCCCGCGCGAGGTCGCCCGATCGCTGCGCCTGGTCGAGCGCGACACGCGCGGCGTCGAGCTGTTCCTTCAGCTTGGCCTCGGCACCGATCTTGTCCTTCTCCGCCTGCCAGCGGGTGGTAAGCGCCGCCGACTGCTCCTCCAGATCGGCAAGTTCGCCCTCCAGCGTCGCCAGCCGGTCGCGCGAGGCGGCGTCGGTCTCCTTCTTCAACGCCTCGCGCTCGATCTTGAGCTGGATGATTCGGCGGTCGAGCGTCTCGATCTCCTCGGGCTTCGACTCCACCTCCATGCGGATGCGGCTGGCGGCTTCGTCCATCAGGTCGATCGCCTTGTCGGGCAGGAAGCGGTCGGTGATGTAGCGGTTCGACAGCGTCGCCGCGGCGACGATCGCGGCGTCGGTGATGCGGACGCCGTGGTGCAGCTCGTACACGTCCTTCAGCCCGCGCAGGATGCTGATCGTGTCCTCGACGGTCGGTTCGCCGACGAACACCGGCTGGAAGCGCCGCTGCAACGCCGGGTCTTTCTCGACGTACTTGCGATACTCGTCGAGCGTGGTCGCACCGACGCAATGCAGCTCGCCCCTCGCCAGCGCCGGTTTCAACAGATTGCCGGCGTCCATCGCGCCCTCGGATTTGCCCGCGCCGATCAGCGTGTGCATCTCGTCGATGAACAGGACGACGTCGCCCGCCGCCGCCTTGACCTCGTCAAGCACCCCCTTCAGCCGCTCCTCGAACTCGCCGCGATACTTCGCGCCTGCGATCAGCGCGCCCAAGTCGAGCGCCATCAGCCGCCGCCCTTTGAGGGTGTCGGGCACGTCGCCGTTGGCGATGCGCAGCGCCAGCCCCTCGGCGATAGCGGTCTTGCCGACGCCGGGCTCGCCGATCAGCGCCGGGTTGTTCTTGGTGCGGCGCGCCAGGATCTGGATGGTGCGGCGAATCTCCTCGTCGCGACCGATGACCGGGTCGAGCCTGCCGTCGCGCGCCGCCTGGGTCAGGTCGCGCGCGAACTTCTTGAGCGCGTCGTAGCGCTCTTCGGCACCAGCGGTGTCGGCGCTGCGGCCCTGGCGCAGCTGGTCTATGGCTGCGTTGAGGCCCTCGGGCGTCACGCCGCCGGCCTTGAGCGCGCGGCCGGCGACGCCGGTCGACAACGCCAGCGCCAGCAGCAGCCTCTCGACGGTGACGAAGCTGTCGCCCGCCTTGCCTGCGATCTGTTCGGCCTGGTCGAGCACCCGCACCGCGTCGTTGTCCAGCCCCGGCGATCCTTGCGCGCCCGAGCCGGTCACCGCCGGCACCTTGGCCAGCGCCGCGTCGACTTCACTTGCGGTGCGCATCGGGTCGCCGCCGGCGGCGCGGATCAGCCCGGCGGCCATGCCCTGCTCGTCCTCCAGCAGTGCCTTTAGCAGGTGCTCCGGCCCGATCCGTTGATGGTTCAGCCGGATCGCGACGGTCTGCGCCGACTGGAGGAAGCCCTTGGCGCGGTCAGTGAATTTCTCGAGGTTCATGCTGGCCCCTTCGTTGAGCATCGGATGTAGTGTTGCCCTAATGCCACACAAGCCTTCGTCGGGCCGGGGAGCGGCCAAAGGTTCCGGCGGCGGGATGGCGGCGAAGGGTTGTCCTCACTTCCGTCGTGCCGCAAAAGCCGGCGGCGCGCAGGCGAGCCCATGGACCCCGGAACACGTCCGGGTGACGGTGGGCGGAAATGTGGAGATCGGCGATGGCCCGACGGCTATCTAAACGCATCGGGTTCGGACTTCTGGCCGTCATCCTTCTCGTCGCCATCGGCCTCGCCGTGTGGGAGCCGCTGACCTCCACCCGCGCCGCCGCGCCGCCGCCGCGCCGCTACGACACCGTCATTGCCCGCGACCGCTGGGGGGTGCCGCACATCTTCGGGCGCACCGATCCCGACGTCGCCTATGGCATCGGCTACGCGCACGCCGAGGATGATTTCGCGACGCTGCAGGAGGTGCTGGCGATGACCCGCGGCCGCGGCGGCGCGGTGACCGGCACGGACGGCGCGGCGGCTGACTACGCCTTCCACCTGCTCGGCGCACGCGCGACGGTCGACCGCGACTATGACCGCCAGCCCGCCGACGTGCGCGCGCTGCTCGACGGCTATGCGTCGGCGCTGAACCTCTACGCCGCGCGCCATCCCGGCGAGGTCAGGCTGGCGAAGCTGTTCCCGGTCGACGGCCACGATGTCGCGGTCGGCTTCGTCCTGCGCTCGCCGTTCTTCTTCGGGCTGGAGAACACGCTGGGCGCGCTCGCCGACGCCA
>NZ_CAHJXA010000121.1 GCF_903644135.1 Sphingomonas bacterium
GGTCGGCGTCGGTCGGCGTCGGCGCGAGCGTCTGGCGGCGCGAGAAGGCGAGCAGGCGCTGGGTCAGCGCCGCCGCCCGGTGCGCGCCGGTCTGCGCCATGTTGATGTAACGCTCGAGCTTGTCATACTCGCCCCTGGCGATCCGCATCCCAAGCAGTTCGAGCCCGCCTGTCACCGCGGTCAGCAGGTTGTTGAAGTCGTGCGCCAGCCCGCCGGTAAGCTGCCCGACCGCCTCCATCTTCTGGCTTTGGCGCAGGGCGTCGGCCTGGCTGCGCTCGAGGTCGATGTCGCGCCCGGACGCATAGATCTTCCCATCCTCGAATGCCGCCGTCCAGCTGAACCAACGATAGGTGCCGTCCTTGTGGCGGAAGCGATAGGCGTAGCCGGTCGTCAGCGGTTTTTCGAAGATGCCGACGAACGCCGCCTTGGTGGCGGCCAGATCGTCGGGGTGGGTGTAGGCGACGAAGCTCGTCCCGATGAGTTCGCCCGGCTCGTAGCCGAGCAGCGATGTCCAGAGTGGGTTGACCGCCTCCAGCGTGCCGTCCGGCCGGGCGACGACGAGGAGTTCCTGCGACAGGCGCCAGGATCGGTCACGCTCGCGTGTACGCATCTCGACGCGCTCTTCGAGCGTCTCGTTGGCCCGTCGCAGTTCCAGTTCGGCCAAAGCCTGCCGGCGCGCCGCCCAGGTCCGGTCAGCGACGGCCTGAGCAAAGGCGATGTCATCCTCGGTCCAGACGCGCTGGGCGCCGTCGTTGAGGAACAGCACGGCCTTGACCTCGCCGTTCTGTACCAGCGGCACATCGAGCAGCGACCGTATGCCGATGCTCCGAAGCCGCTCCAGACCCGTGCGGGTCCGCTCGTCGGTCTCGACATCCCCGATCGACACGACCTCGCCGCGCAGCAGGGCTTCGCCATAGGTCCCGTAATCCTGGAAGCTATGGTGTCCGGCGATGGAGGCGATATCCGGATGGGCGCACCAGTCGCGCTCGACCTCGACGCTGCCGGTCGTCAGGTCGACCTCGCCATAGCCGGCGCGCCGCACCGCCAACTGCCGCCCCAGCACCTCCGCCGCGGCATGGACCATGAGGCTGGGATCGGACGAGACGTGCAGCGCCCGCAGCGTCTCGCCGAACTCGATCAGCGCCAGCTGCCGCAGCTCCTGCACCTTGCGCTGCTGGATGTTGAACAGCGCGCCTGGGAACCGGAACGGCTTGCCCTCGGCATCCAGCTCGCAATGGCCGTTCGCCTCGATCCACAGCCATGATCCGTCGAGCTGCCGCACGCGATATTCGGCGCAGTACCGGCCGCCCTCTTGCAGCGCCGTGCCGATCAAGCCTTCGACGCGCGCAAGATCGTCGGGGTGGATCGACCGCACGACCTCGGCGAGCGAGACGCCGGCCTTCAGCCGGTCCGGATCGATCGAGAAGGTGGCGGCGAAGCGATTGTCGCCGGTGAACCGATCGGGCTCGACCAGCCAGACCCATGTCCCGAGCACCGTCCCGGCATCGAGCGCCAGCTCGATCTGCTCGCTCGCCTGGTGCTCGCGCGTGATGTCGCGCGAGACGGACAGCAGCTTGTCCGGGCGGCCATCCACGCCGAGGATCGGTGTAACCTGAACGTCCCACCAGCGCGGCTCCCCGGCCATCGTGTCCGCCGGGCCGACGAACCGGCCCGATCCGCCCTCGCGTGCGGCGGCGAGCGCCGTCAGCGCGTCGGCATTGCCGCGCCCTTCCCAGAAGCCGGGCCACGGCTTGCCGCAGATGGCGCTGAAATCCTTGACCTGCATCAGCGACTGGCCGGCGTCGGTCATGAACAGCAGGTTGCCGTCCAGATCGAGCACCTTGATACAGTCGCCGGACGCACCGAGGACGCTCTTCAGGAACTCGGTATTCTCGCGGCTCTGATCGATCGCGAGCCGCTGATCGGTGCGGTCGCGCAGCACTTTCACGAAGCCGACGACGTCGCCGTCGTCCGTGCGCAGTGGCGTCAGCTCGCCGCTGGCCCAGAAGCGGCGTCCCGCCTTGTCGTTGTGCCAGCGCTCGTCGTTGCCGGCACCGTCGGTGAGAGCGAGCTCCATCTCCTTGGCGGCCCGGTTGGCAGCGCGATCTTCCGGCGTGAAGATGCGTTCCACCGTCTGACCCAGCATTTCCTCCTCGGACCAGCCAAGGATATGCTCGGCCCCCTTGCTCCACGTCGTGACCCGTCCCTCGGGATCGGTGGCGATCATGGCGAAGTCGATCGCGCTGTCGATCACCCAACGGCTCAACACGGCATCGGCCGGCTTGGTGGTTGTCATCGGCGTTCCCATAGTCTCGGCTAAACCCAGCCAGACCTCCTAGGCAAGCCGGCGGTGGCCGACGGCGCTGATATGAGACGACAATCGTGTGGCTATGCCCTGGCAGATGCCGTTGCCGCAACGTCGCTGGTCTTAGCCACCATAGCTCACTCCGCAGTGGGCCGCGAAGGTTGCCGGGTATGTCAGGACCCACAATCGATCACGTCATCGTCCGCGTGACCACCCTGCGCCGTTGCAGCCGGGCTTGGGAACGGCAAGTCTCCGACGATGACAGGTAGTTCGGAGCCGATGGTGTAAATGATCGAACATCGACTCTCTATTGCTCGTCGATGGATTGTTTCGGTCTGCACCGGGGATGGCAGCTTGGACCGCCGGCAGAGGCAGCTCGATCGTCGCTGACAACCTCGATCGTTTACTGGCTTTTGCTCTCGACACGAGCCAGCGAAGCGGCACCCACGCGCAACGCATCGCTGGCATCCGACCACGCGGGATCGCCGGGATTGAGAGCGGTTCGCAGATAGGCGCAGCTCAGCCGCTGGACGACGGCCAGACGGTCAGGATCCTCGTCGGTCGTCTCCGCCGCCTCGTAGCCTGCAACCCCACCCAGCCCATGCTTGCCGCCATATAGGGTCAGCAGGAAGTCGGCACCGGGGCTAAGATGATAGGCGTCGGCGTGCCAGTCCGCGCTACGGGGAGTGAGGTGGGGGCTGACGTCGGCATCGCCGACGATCACCAAGGCCGGCGTGGTCAGATGCGAGAAGTCGGGGTTGAGGAAGGAGAAGGCGGGATTGGCTGCCATGGCCGGGTTGAGGTCGTTACCACCACGGCCGGGAGCGGCCAGCAGGACGCCTACCTTGATCCGGCTGTCCTTGAGATTGACGTCGATGGCACCTGGATCATGCGGGTCGGTCAGCCGCGCACCGAGCAACATGCCGACTGTCTGCCCGCCGAGCGAGTGTCCGGCGGCGGCGATCCGCGTCGGGTCGACCCGGCCGGCAAGCGTCGGCACCTGCGCCACCACCTCGTCGAGCCGGTCGAGGATGCGCACCATGTCCTCGACGCGCGACCGCCAGAAAGCGGGGCCACCCGGCGCGCTCGGATCGAGCCCTGCCACCTTGGAATTGAGGTGCGTCGGCTGGATCACGACGAAGCCGTGCGCCGCCCAGAAGTCGGCGAGCGGACCATAGCCGTGCAGCGACGGGATGTAGAGCGACGGTCCATGACCGTGCGACAGCAGGATGATGGGCAGGTCGCGGTCCGTCACCGGTGCCGTCACCTTCATCTCCAGGTCCAGTCCGCGATCCGGTGTGGACAGCGTGACGGGACTGGCCGCCAGGATTGGAACGGCATCGCTGACCGGGATCGCCGCGGCCAGCTTGATAAGGTTGTTCATCGCTGTTCTCCGTCGCTCAGGCGAGCATACCGCCGTCGATCAGGACGTGCGTTCCGGTGATGTAGGCCGCTGCTGGCGAAGCGAGGAAGCAGACGAGTTCCGCCACTTCGTTCGGCTGGCCATAACGGCCCAGCGGCACGAGCGTCTTGATCCTCGCCGATCGCTCGCCTGTGTCGGGGTTGGCTTCCGTCTCGATCGGGCCGGGCTCGACGGTGTTGACGGTGATCCGCCGCCCGGCGAGATCACGCGCCCAGCCCCTGGTCATGCCCGCCACCGCGTGCTTGGTCATGCCATAGGCGCTTGAGCCCGGAAACGGTACGCGCTCGCTGAAGAAGCTGCCTATGTTGATGATCCGGCCATCGTCGCCGAGATGTGCGACCGCCGCTGCGGTGGTGTGCCAGACGCCGCGAATGTTGACGTCCACCTGGCGCTCGAAGGCGGCGTCGGGCAGCGTGCCGATCGGGCCATGCTCGGCGATGCCGGCGTTGTTGACCAGGATGTCGAGCCGACCGCCAAATCGATCGACCGCCGCCGCGACCCCCGCCTTGGCTGCGTCGGCGTCGGCGGCATCTGCCGCGACGGCAAAGCCCTTGCCACCACCGCCGGCGATCTCGGCAACGACCTGTTCGGCCTGTTCCGCGCTCTTGGAGTAGGTCACGACGACTGCGGCCCCTCGCGCAGCGAGGAGCTTGGCGCAGGCGGCACCGATGCCGCGACTGCCACCAGTGACGAGCGCGGTCTTGCCAGCAAGGCTCAGGTTTTCAACGGACATGGATTTCCAATCGGCTGCGAGGCTGTGGTCAAATTCCGAACATCGCGCTATCAAAGCGGAACGACGCTCATGATAATACGGAGCGTTGCTCCGTTTGTAAAGAGGAAGGACGCAGCATTAGCGACGAGCAGGTCCGAGCTGGTTCAGACGTGAGTGTCGACGCCGCGGCTAAGCCCCTGCGTAGCGATGCCCAGCGCAGCCTCGAGGCGCTGCTCCAGACTGCCAAGGACGTCTTTGCAACCTCGGGCGTGGACGCCCCCGTGCGCGAGATCGCGGCACGGGCGAACCTGGGGGTGGGCACCGTTTACCGGCACTTCCCAAGCCGTGCCGACCTGATCGCCGCCGTATTCCGGCGCGAGATGGACGCCTGCGCCGATGCCGCGGCAACGCTGGCGGAGCAGCAAGCGCCTTTCGACGCGTTGGCGATGTGGATGCAGCGCTTTGCCGCCTTCTTCGCGACCAAGCGCGGGCTCGCGGGCGCGCTCCACTCCGGCGACGCCGCGTTCGAGGCGTTGCCAGCGCATTTCGACCGGCGGCTGCGGCCAGCCCTGGCGTCGCTGCTCGCCGCGGCAGCCGCGACCGGCGCGATCCGCGCCGATGTCATTGCCGACGAACTGCTCCACGCGATCGCGCGCCTTTGCTCGTCTGCGCACGACGACGATGGTCAGGCGGGCCGTATGGTAGCCCTGCTGGCTGATGGGCTACTTATCCGCCGTTGATCGCAGCGGTCTCTGGTGACAGGCCTGAAGCCTCGCCATCGACGATCGCTCGCTGGCAAGGCAGCGTTAGGCGATCGACGTGGCCTTGTTTGCAGTGGATCGTGACCAATCTGACTACTACTACATGGGTCGATGGGTGCGATGGCTAACCTGCAGAGGCAGCGCTGAACGTGATCGAGGGTTGCCTTGCCGACCCTGCGCCAGCTGTGCTTAGCGAACCTGCATGAGCGGTGAGCTGACTGCCGCGACCTATGAGCTTCAGGACGATGGTGACGTGCTCGCCATCGTGCCGTCGGGTGACTGGACGGTGCTGGCGCTGGGCGACGCGCCCGTCCGGCTGCGGGCGGAGCTGGCCGGCCGCAACGACCGGCGGCGCTTCGACGCTCACCAGCTGGGCCGGGTCGACACCGCCGGGGTCTTCGCGCTGATGCGGGTATTGGGGCGGCCCAACGAGACCGGGCTGGAGCTCGATCTTGCCGGTCGCGACGAGCTGGAGCGGCTCGCCGATCTCGTCAGCGACTCGCTCGACCCCAAGCCGGCGGCGCGGCGTCGGCGCTGGTCGCGGCACGCGTTGTTCGAGCGGATCGGCCGCGCGGTCGTTGGAGCGGGCCGCGAGTTCTGGTCGGCGGAGGTGTTCATCGGCCGGATGCTCGTCGCCCTCGCGCGCACGGCCGCGTCGCCGCGCCGCCTGCGCCCGATCCCGCTGGTCGCGACGATGCAGCAGGCGGGGCTGAACGCGCTGCCGATCGTGTTCACCATGACCTTCTTCATCGGCGCGGTGCTGGCGCTGGTCGGCAGCACGCTGCTGACCACGCTCGGCGTCAAGGTCTATGCGGTGGAGCTGGTCGGCATCGGCGTGCTGCGCGAGTTCGGCGCGGTGATCGCCGCCATCCTGCTGGCCGGCCGCTCGGCGTCGGCCTTTGCGGCACAGCTCGGCTCGATGCGCATGACGCAGGAGGTCGACGCGCTGCAGGTAATGGGCGTCGACCGCTTCGACGCGCTGGTGGTGCCGCGCGTGCTGGCGGCGCTGATCATGCTGCCGGTGATGACCTTGTGCGGCGACGTCGGCGGGCTGCTCGGCGGCATGGTCGTCACCGCGACGACGATGGACATCAGCCCCGCCTTCTTCGTTCAGCGGCTGACCGCCGAGGTCGGGCTGACCCAGTTCTGGGTGGGAATGAGCAAGGCACCGTTCTTCGCGCTCGTCATCGCCGCGACCGGCTGCCGCCAGGGCCTCGCCACCGGTGGCGACGTCGAGAGCCTGGGCGCGCGGGTGACGGCGGCGGTGGTTCAGTCGATCTTCATGATCATCATGTTCGACGCGCTGTTCGCGCTGATCTATCGGAACGTCGGCCAGTGAGCGGCGACACGGATGCGCCGCCGATCCGGGTCGAAGGGCTGCGCACCGCGTTCGGCGACACCGTCATCCACGACGGCCTCGACCTCCAGGTCGAGCGCGGCGAGATCATGGGGCTGGTCGGCGGATCGGGGACGGGCAAGTCGGTGCTGCTCAACACCATCCTCGGGCTGAAGCGTCCTGATGGCGGCAGCGTCGCGATCTTCGGCGGCGATATTCACGATCCCGACCAGCGCGCCGGGATCGAGCGGCGGATCGGCGTCATGTTCCAGGGCGGCGCGCTGTTCTCCGCGCTGACCGTGCAAGAGAATGTCGAGGCACCGTTCATCGAGCATACCGACCTGCCCGCCGAGTTCGTCCGCGACTTGGCGGCGCTCAAGATCAAGCTCGCCGGGCTGCCCGACGACGCCGGCGCGAAGCGGCCGGCCGAGCTGTCGGGAGGAATGCGCAAGCGCGCCGGCGTGGCGCGCGCGATCGCGCTCGACCCCGACCTCCTGTTCCTCGACGAGCCAACCGCCGGGCTTGACCCGATCGCGGCGGAGGAGTTCGACGCGCTGATCCGCCGCTTCCGCGACGCGCTCGGGCTGACCGTCTTCATGATCACCCACGACCTCGATTCGCTCTACGCCAATTGCGACCGCGTGGCGGTGCTGGCCGACGGCAAGGTGGTCGCGGTGGCACCGATCCCCGAGCTGGAGCGGTCGGACAATCCGTGGATCAAGGACTATTTCGGCGGCCCGCGCGGACGCGCCGCCAAGGAGCATGGCTGATGGAGCGACACGCCAACTATGCGCTGGTCGGCATCCTGACGACGGTGCTGATCGTCGGCGGCCTGCTCTTCGCGGTGTGGCTGGGCGGCGGCGGTGCCGGTACCACGCACGACCATTACCGCGCGATCTTCAAGGGGCCGGTGCGCGGGCTGGCCGATGGCGGCGAGGTGCAGTTCAACGGCATCAAGAAAGGCCAGATCGAGAAGATCTTCCTGGCCCCGAACGATGCGACGATGGTCGTCGCCGACATGGAGATCGACCGCGACACGCCGGTGCGCACCGACTCGCTGGCCAGTTCGGAGACGCAGGGCATCTCGGGCGTCAACGTCATCCAGATTACCGCCGGCACCAACGGCAGGCCGCTGCTGAAGGGCTCGACCGCTGACGAACGGCCGGTTATCCGCGCCAAGGGCGACCAGATGGCGTCGCTGCTCGAAGGCGGCAGCCGCGCGGTGCAGCAGGCCAACGAGCTGCTCGAGCGCGCCAACCGGCTGCTGTCCGACGGCAACATCGCCGCGCTGGGGGCGGCGATGCGCGACATCCGCTCGGTCACCGGCGAGCTGGCCGCCCACCGCGCGATGATCGGCCGGGCGGATTCGGCGCTGGCCAAGCTCGACGCCGCCGCCACCGACATCCGCGCGACC
>NZ_CAHJXA010000122.1 GCF_903644135.1 Sphingomonas bacterium
AACCGTCTTCTTTTCTGCCGTCGCCCTCGCTGCCACCGTCATCTTCTGGCTATAACCAATGAGTCCTGACCCTAAGCGCCGCCGATCGCGTGTTCGTGACGCAATCGGCGCTCAGCCTGCAGATCAAGCGGCTGGAGGAGCTGGTGCAGCAGCCGCTGTTCACCCGCGACGGCCGCAAGCTCGTCCTCACCCGGCCGGGCGAGATCCTGCTCGATTATGCCCGGCGCGTGCTCAGCCTGCATGACGAGGCGATCGCGGCGATGAGCTCGGGGAACTTCAGCGGGCCGGTGCGGATCGGCACCGTCCAGGACTTTGCCGAGACGCTGCTGACCGGCCTGCTCGCACAGTTCGCCGCGCTCCACCCCGATGCGCAGATCTTCGTGCGCATCGCCGGCACCGCCGAGCTGCAGACGCTGCTCGAGCGCAAGCAGCTCGACGTCCTGCTGGGCTTTGCGGCGAGCGATCACCCCACCGCCATCCGCACCGCGCCGATGCGCTGGTATGGCAGCGACGCGCTGGCGGACCACGACGTGATCCCGCTCGCGGTGCTGGAAAAGCCCTGCCGGTTCCGCGAGGCGGCGATCGCCAGTCTCGACGCCGCCGGCCGCCGCTATCGGATCGCGGTGGAGTCGCCCAATCTTTCGGCGTTGCGTGCCGCCGTCGCGGCCGGGCTGGGGCTGACCTGCCGCACCCATATTTTCCTGAGTGACGCCGAGCCGTCCTCGAGCGCATCGCTGCCGGCGCTGCCGCATGTCGCCTGCATCATCGACGCCGCCGCTACCGGCGGGGAGCCGACCGCGCACCTCGCCAACCTGGCGGCGGAGGTGGTGCGCGGGTTATGAGCGCTGGTCGATGACCTATCCGAAACTCTCGTTGGTCGGCGGCGGCGGCGAGTGCGTATGCGTCCGGCCGCACCCGGAGACCGCCATGACCCAGAGCCTTGCCGATCAGTTCGACGCCTTGCACGCGGAACGCGAGCGAAGCTGGGACCCGGACAAGCTGCGGCGCAACGTCGAGCAGCGCCGCGCGCTGGTCGCGGCGTTCGATCCCGCCGCGACGGTTCGGGCCGGCGACCGCATCGCGCCGTTCACGCTCGAACTCGCCGACGGCACGGTCGTCGACTCAACCACGTTGACCGCGCGGGGGCCGGTCGCCCTGATCTTCTTCCGCTTCGCCGGATGCCCGGCGTGCAACATCGCGCTACCGCATTATGACCGGACGCTGCGGCCGGCGCTGGCCGCGCTCGGCGTCGGGCTGGTCGGGGTCAGCCCCCATCTTCCCGAGACCGGCCTGGGCGACATCGCCACGCACCACCGTCTCGGCTTCCCGGTCGCTGCCGATCGCGGCAACGCGCTCGGACGGCGGCTCGGCATCACCTTCGTGCCCGACGACGCGCCGCCCGTCGCCGCCGATGATGCAGGCTGGATCGGCGCGCTGACCGGCACCGGCAGCTGGGAGCTGCCGCAGCCGGCGATCGTGGTGATCGACCGCGACCATGTGGTTCGCTTCGCCGATGTCAGTCCCGACTGGCTCCGGCGCACGGAAACGGAGAGGGTGGTGGAGGCACTCGAAGGCCTGCGCCTCGCCTCCGCCGCCTAGCCGATCCGAATCGCCGAGCGGCAGGACGCCAATGGTCGATACACCCCTTCCCAATCTCGCACGTCTCCGGCGCTTCGTGGCCGACGTCGCCGGGCTATTCGACGCCGGCCACGACGACGCCGCGCTCGTCGAGCAGGCCGCGCCGCTCGTCAGCGCGCTCGTCGCCGTCGACGACTGGCTGCCGCCGGCCTATGCCGTCCCAGACCCCGAACGCTACCGCCAGTACCTGCTCCATTGCGACGGTGCCGAGCGGTTCTCGGTGGTCAGCTTCGTCTGGGGGCCGGGCCAGGCGACGCCGATCCACGATCACCGCGTCTGGGGTGTGGTCGGCGTCCTGCGCGGTGCCGAACTGGTCGACAGCTTCGTCCGCAACATTGATGGGACCTTGCGCGCCCAAGGCGAACCGCAGCGACTGGAGCGCGGCGCGATCGACCGCTTCGGCCCCGCGCTCGGCGACATCCACCGCGTCGCCAACGCCCATGACGACAGGGTGTCGATCAGCATCCACCTCTATGGCGCCAATATCGGTGCCGTCGAGCGCGCGACCTATGACGGTGCCGGCCGGCCCAAGCGCTTCATCTCGGGCTATGCCAATGCCGAACTGCCCAATCTGTGGGATCGGTCGGCCGCATGACGTTGCCGATCGTTGATCCCGATCACGTCCGCGCCGCCTGGATCCGCCGCGCCGAAATCGCGCTGTTCGACCTGCGCGACGAGCATCGCTTCGCCCAGGGTCATCCGCTGTTCGCGGCGCAGCTCCCGCCGGACCGCATCGCGATCGAGACGACGGCGCGGCTGCCGCGCGCCGACGTCGAGATCGTCCTCTACGACGATGGCGAAGGCCTCGTCGAGCCGGCGGCGGCGGCGTTCAGCGCTCTGGGCTTCACCGATGTTCGCCGGCTGGACGGCGGCCTCGCCGCGTGGCGAGCGGCGGGGTTGGAGCTGTTCCAGGACGTCAACAGCTACAGCAAGGCGTTCGGCGAGCTGGTCGAGCACCGGCGGCGCACTCCGTCGCTGTCTGCCGAGGAGTTGCAGTCGCTGATCGACCGCGACGCCGACATCGCGATCGTCGACGCGCGGCGGTTCGACGAATACCAGACGATGAGCATCCCGACCGGCACAAGCGTGCCGGGGGCCGAGCTGGTGGCGCGGGCGGCCGCGGTCGCGCCCGATCCGGCGACGACGATCGTCGTCAATTGTGCGGGCCGGACGCGCAGCATCATTGGCACGCAGTCGCTGATCAACGCCGGCGTCCCCAACCCGGTGCGCGCGCTGCGCAACGGCACGATCGGCTGGACGCTCGCCGGCCAGGCGCTCGACCGGGGACAGCAGCGGCGGGCGACGCTGCCGGTGGGCGAGGCGCTCGACATCTCGGTCGCGCGCGCTCGCGACGTCGCCTATCGCACCGGCGTCAAGCGGATCGACCTCGCCACGCTGGACACGCTGGCGGATGAAGCCGCCCGCACTTTGTACCGCTTCGACGTGCGCCAGCCCGACGCCTATGCCGAAGGCCACCTGCCCGGCTTCCGCAATGCGCCGGGCGGTCAGCTGGTGCAGGAGACCGACCATTTCGCACCCGTCCGCGGTGCCCGTATCGTGCTCGCCGACGACCTTGGTCCGCGCGCCGACATGTCGGCATCGTGGCTCGCGCAGATGGGCTGGGAGGTCTATGTCCTCGACGACATCTGGCCGGCCGTGCTGGAGCCGGGCAGCGGTGCCGAACCCGCCCCGCGCGGGCGGGAAGGCCGTTACAAGCGGCCCTATGAAGGGACCGACAACCAGGCCGCGGCGATGCAGGCCTATCTCGATTGGGAATATGGCCTGGTCGCGCAGCTGGAGCGGGACGGCACCCACGGGTTCTTCGTGAACTAGCCGTCTTGGGCTGAAACGCTGTGCGAACATCGACAAGGTCGCCGCACGCCGACGCCCTTGGTTTAGAAACTCGGCCGGTCGATAGCGACGGACTCGCCCGTGATCGTCCTTCTACCAGGCCGTGATCACCGCATCCGTCTCTCACACGCCAAAAACCCCGGCGGATCGCTCCGCCGGGGTTTAGGCTAGCCTCGTCTCGCGGCGGGGCCCGGTCGGCGCCCGCCCCTTTGGGGGGACGGGGCCGGCGCCGATCAGCTCGATATTACTTCAAGAGCGACAGGACGTTCTGCTGGCTCTGGTTCGCCTGGGCGAGCATCGCCGTCGACGCCTGGCTGAGGATCTGAGCCTTCGCCAGCGCCGTCGACTCGGTGGAGAAGTCGGTGTCGGTGATGCGGCTCTGCGCGTCGGTCAGGTTGGTGGTGTTGGAGGTCAGGTTGTTGACCGCTGACTGCAGCTGGTTCTGCGCCGCGCCGAGGCCGGCACGCGACGTCGAGATCGTGTTGATCGCAGTGTCATAGTCGGACAGCACCTCACTTGGCGCCGTCGTTCCGGGCGTCGCACCGATGATCCCGGTGATCGACGTGTTGTCGGTGAGCTTGGTGAACTTCACCGACACAGCGTCGCCCGAATTGGCACCGGCCTGGATGCTGACCGTGCCCGAGGAGCCTGCGCTGCCGTCAAACAGGCCGAGGCCGTTAAACTTAGTGTTTGTCAAAACGCTGTTGATCTGGCTCGCCAGCGCTTTCTGCTCGGACACGATGTTCGCCGTGTCGGTGCTCGAGTAAGTGCCGTTGGCATTCTGCACCGCCAGCTCGCGCATCCGCTGCAGCATGTTGCCAACCTCGTCGAGCGCGCCTTCCGCCGTCTGCGCCATCGAGATGCCGTCATTGGCGTTGCGCACGCCCTGGTTCATGCCGCGGATCTGCGCCGTCATCGAGTTGCTGATCGCGAGGCCGGCCGCGTCGTCCTTGGCCGAGTTGATGCGCTTGCCGGTCGACAGGCGCTGGATCGAGGTCGACAGGGCGTTGCTCGCCATGGTCGAGGCGTTCGACGCGCGCAGCGCCGACACATTGGTTCCGATAACCGTCATGAGTGTCTCCATTCTGTCGGCGTTTCCCCGCCGCCCCCAAGGCGGAGGGCCGAGCCGCCAAGGGGAGTAACGGCCGTGCGTCGCCGCGCTTTAGGGGAAAATGCATGGCCCTCGCGCGCGGGCTGGTGCGTGGGGGCGCGGCCGCCCGGAGAATATTTGCCGGCCGGCAACAGCCTTAACCGCCCATTTACCAGCCCTGCCGCATCTGGAGGCGGTCAGGGGATTACCGATGCGTTCCATCTTTGCGTCCGCCGCCGTCACTGCCCGCCGCTACCCCCTGTTGTCGGGACTGCGGACGGCGGGCTTCGGCCTGGGCTCGTTCGAGAACGACCAGCCGCGGCCGGGCGACCTGTTCCTGGTCGAGGAGGGCGAGGCCACGGCCTATCCGGCGCGCACCGTCGTCATCGGCACCTGCGAGACGGACGGCGACGCCAGCGTCGAGCCTGCCCGCGACGGCGCGCCGGCGCGGATCGTCTTCGCCGCCGAGGATGCCGCGATCGGCAACGCTTTTGCCCGCGCGATCCTCGCCGGCCCGGGCGTGCCGACCGCCGCCGATCCCGAGAGCCTGGCGCTGTTCGCGCTGGCAGAGCGGGTCGCGGGCGCGGACATCACCGTCCTCATCAACGGCCCGACCGGCACCGGCAAGGAAGTGCTGGCCCGCGCCATCCATGCCGGCTCGCCGCGCCGCGACGGTCCGTTCGTGGCGATCAACTGCGCCGCGCTGCCCGAGACGATGCTGGAGGCGATGCTGTTCGGCCACGTCAAGGGCGCGTTCACCGGCGCATCGGCGGCGGGCGAGGGGTTCTTCCGCGCCGCCAATGGCGGCACGCTGGTGCTCGACGAGATCGCCGAGATGCCGCTGGCGCTCCAGGCCAAGCTGCTGCGCGTGCTGCAGGAGCGCGAGGTGGTGCCGATCGGTGCGTGCTATGCGCAGCCGGTGGACGTGCGCATCGTCGCCTGCGCCAACCGCGACCTGCAGGCCGAGGTCGCCGCCGGCCGCTTCCGTGCCGACTTGTATTACCGACTGTCGGTGTTCCCGCTCGCCACCCGCCCGCTCGCCGAGCGGCGGCAGGATATCGCCGCGCTGACCGCGACCATGATCCTGCGCCATTCCGGCACGCGCACCCGCGTGCCGTTTCCGACCGCGGCGGCGCTGGCGCTGCTGGAGGAGCATGACTGGCCGGGCAACGTCCGCGAGCTGGAGAACGTGATCCAACGCGCGCTGCTGTTCGCGGCCGGCGACCGGATCGAGGCGAGCCATATCCTGTTCGACCGGCCGAGCGCATCGCTCCACGCCAATGACGAGCCCGCGACGCTGGGCCGCGTCGTCCAGATCAGCGAGTTCGCCGCGATCCGCGAGACGCTCAAGGCCTGCAACGGCAGCCGCATCGAGACCGCGCGGCGGCTCGGCATCTCCGAGCGCACGTTGCGCTATCGCCTCGCCAAGGCGCGCGAGCAGGGCGAGGACATCGCGCCGGCCACCCAGATGTTTGCCCCTGCCCCTTTTAGCCGGGTGATGTCGGCATGACCGCTCCCATTGCCGGCGCGGCGGGGATCGACCGGGTGATGCAGCTGCGCGCCCAGATCCTGGAACGCAACGAGGCGCTGCAGCGCGCGAGCGCCAGCGGTCCCGCCGCTGCCCCGGCTGCTACGGCACCGACCAGCTTCGCCGACACGCTCAACACCGCGTTGAAGCAGGTCAACGAGGGCCAGCAGCAAGCAAGCGCGCTGTCCGAAAGCTATGAGCGCGGCGAGAATGTCGACATCGCCAAGGTGATGCTCGCCCGCCAGCAGGCCAGCGTCGGCTTCGAGGCGACGCTGCAGGTCAGGAACAAGCTGTTGTCCGCGTACAAGGACATCATGAGCATGCCGGTGTAATCGCCCATGGCCAATTCCCTCACCCCCATCCCGAACGCCGCTCTCCCCGAGCGGTTCGCCAACCCCCTCCAGCAGATCAGGGGCGCGCTCGCGCAGCCGGCGGTGCGCCGCTCGCTGCCGATGGCGTTGCTGATCGGCCTGATCGGCGCGGCCGCGCTCGCCTGGGCGACGCTGTCGACGCCGACCCAGAAGACGCTGTTCTCCGGGCTGCCCGACAGCGACAAGGCGGCGGTGACCAGCTCGCTGACCCAGGCCGGGATCAAGAGCCGGATCGACGAAGGCACCGGTGCGCTGACCGTCGCCGAGGAGGATTACAGCAAGGCTCGGATGCTGCTCGCCGGCCAGGGCCTGCCCAAGGCGGCCCCGGGCGGCTATGCGATCCTCGACCAATTGCCGATGGGGGTCAGCCGCGCCGTCGAGGGCGAGCGGCTGCGCCAGGCGCGCGAGACCGAGCTGGCTCGCTCGATCGGCGACATCGATGCCGTCGCCGAGGCGCGCGTCCACCTCGCCATGCCCGAGGCCTCCGTTTTCCTGCGCGACAATGCCGCGCCGTCGGCGTCGGTGATGGTCAAGCTCCAGGGCGGCCGCTCGCTGTCCGATGCGCAGGTCCAGTCGATCGTCAATCTCGTCGCCTCGTCGGTGCCGGGGATGAAGCCCGAAAGCGTCACGGTCGTCGACCAGCTCGGCGCGCTGCTGTCCAAGCCGGGCGCGGGCGGCGAGGGTGCCGGCGGCAACCAGCGCCTCGACGCGCAGCGCCGGGTCGAGGACAAGATGCGCACTCAGCTGGTCCAGCTGCTGACGCCGCTGATCGGCGCGGGCAACTTCACCGCCGAGGTCCAGGCCGATGTCGACCTCGACGAGACGCAGGCGACCAGCGAAAAGGTCAACCCCGGCGTGCTCCGGGCCGAGACCGGCAACTGGACCGGCAACCAGAAGGACGGCGCGCCTGCCGCTGCCGGCGGCATCCCCGGCGCGCTGAGCAACACGCCGCCCCCGGCCAGCACGCTCTCTCCCGGCGGCACGCCGACGCCGCCCGCCGCGGCTCCCGTTCCCGGCGGCCCCGCGCCCGACGCCAACAAGCAGTCCGACCAGTTCCAGCGCGCCTATGACCTCGGCAAGGAGGTGTCGGTGACCCGCGCCGCGCCCGGCGGGCTCAAGCGGCTGTCGGTGGCGGTGCTGCTGCGCGATCCCGACAAGGGTCCCAAGCGCAGCCAGATGGAGATCGCCCAGGTCACCGACCTGGTGAAGAGCGCGGTCGGCTATAGCCAGCAGCGGCAGGACAGCGTCACGGTCATCAGCCGCAAGTTCGCCGACGCCGCCGATGCGACCACCACGGCGAAATGGTACGACAATGCCTGGCTGCCGGTGGTGGCGCGCAACGTCACCGCGGTCGTCATCGCGCTGCTGGTCCTGGTGCTCGGCGTGCGGCCGCTCGCCGCCGCGCTGATGAAGAAGCGCGACGATGCGCCCCGCTCGGGCCCGGCGTTCGGCCAGCCG